>JAQGLP010000294.1 GCA_028292835.1 Variovorax sp. | reverse complement strand
CGATTGGTGAAGTGCACGCTAAACCGGTTGACCGGCTGCGGTACTGCTGGGAACTCGCTGTTGTTTCCCAAGAGATTGTTCATCCGAGGTGAAGGAAGATGAGGGTTCTCAAACTGGCCGACTTCTCTCAAGAGCCTTCGAATAAACCTTCAGAAGAATGCCTCAATGACGCCCAAAGGTCGAGCACATCTGTTGCGTGAGATCGGTTGAAGCCTGCGGCAGCAGGCTTCAACCGGCCGCGGGAGCGGGCTGTCTGGAACGCCTTATACCGGTTGCAAAAGCTATGAGCGTGCTCCACCCCTGCCTGGGCGATCACGGTGAGGCAGTCTGGATCAAGAAGCCTCACACGGCCAGCCCGCAGGCCTCCTGGAGTGATCCGCGGACGGCAGCTGTGTTCCTGCCCGGCAGCGACGTACCAGCCGTCCTGGGCGGCATTCCCCTCTCCCCCTGGGCCGATGCGCCAACGAGCACCAGCGGCTGGGAAAAGCTGGCCGCCGCGATGCCGCTGTCCGAGCCCGCGTTCCGGTGCCCTGCCGGGCTGGCAGCCGCGGCAGGCGTGCTGATCCTGGAGCCCGATGGACGCGCCTGGTGCGTGGCGCCCAGCAACCTCTTCGGCGGGCATGAATTCACCTTTCCCGAAGGTCGCCCCGCTTCCAAGGGCAGCCTCGCGGCCGCCGCGCTGTCCGAGGCCTTCGAGGAGACTGGCCTGCGCGTTCGACTGATCGGCTTCCTGTGCGATGCGATGCGCTCCGTCACCTACACGCGGTTCTTTGTAGCCGAGCGGCTGGGTGGCTCGCCGGCCGCAATGCTTTTGCTCGGAAGTCCCATCGACCACGATGGACTCCGACGCGATGCCGGTGTTGCCGCCGAAGCGTGCGCGAAACGTGGTCGCCGCCTGCGACACCTCGATGTTCACGAGCGACAACTCTTCCGTGGTCAGGCTGGCGCCGCCATAGGCCCGAGGGATGCTGTGACCGAACAGGCCGAGGTCGCGCATGCGCTGCCGAGCGGCTCGGGGATTTTGTCGGTGCGGTCGACTTGTTCTTCCATCGGCATGCATTCGTGACGGACGGACTTCCGGACTTCCGCCAGCAGCGCGGAGAACTGTTCAGGGTCGCGGATCATAGGCAGGCTATCGACATGAGAGAGGGCGGGTCGGCTTGCCTTGACGGGTTGAGATGAGCGCCTTGGCGACCTTGTCGCTGGCGCTCGAGGGCTCGATTGCCAGTTCGCCGCGGCCGTGGTGCTTGACGTGACCAGGACCCGCCCTCTCGGTGGCCACATAAGCGACCGCGGTGGCTGCCTGTTCGGGCGGCAGCACGGTACGCAATCGCTCGGCGTTGTCCACGCCATTCTGCAAACAAAGGACCAGTGCGCCGGACCCCAAGTGAAGGCGGATCTGGGCAGCGGCCGATTCGGTGTCTTTGGGAACCCTGCGTCCTGAACCAGGACCCAGGGTCTGCTGGCATCAGACGCCGACGACCGACACCGCCTTGGTGTTCAGGTAAGCCTCGAGCGCTTCCGGGCCGCCTTCCGAGCCGTAGCCCGAATCCTTGATGCCGCCGAAGGGCAGCTCGGCCGATGGCGTGGCGGGCTGGTTGATCCACAGCATGCCGGCTTCGACGCGGCGCGTGAGCAGCTGCACGTTCTTGAACGAGCGCGTGAAGGCATAGGCCGACAGGCCGTAGGGTAAGCGGTTGGCTTCGGTGATGGCGTCGTCCAGGCTGTCGAAGCCGCGCACGGCCGCAATCGGGCCGAAGGGCTCGTCGTTGAACACCGACGCCGTGAGCGGCACATCGGTGAGCACCGTCGGTGCGAAGAAGTTGCCGTCGTCACCGACGCGGGCGCCACCCGTGGCCAGCGTGGCGCCCTTGGCTTGCGCGTCTTCGATGATTTTGGCCATGGCCGCAAGGCGACGCGCGTTGGCCAGCGGGCCGATCGTTGTGCCTTCGGTCAAGCCGTCGCCGAGCTTCAGGCTTTGGGCATGCGCGATCAACGCCTTGCTGAACTCCTGGCGGATGCTGTTGTGCACCAGGAAGCGGGTCGGCGAGATGCAGACTTGGCCGGCGTTGCGGAACTTGGCAGCGCCGCTGGCCTTCACGGCGAGTTGCACGTCAGCGTCTTCCGCGATGATCACCGGGGCATGGCCGCCGAGTTCCATCGTCACACGCTTCATGTGAAGGCCTGCCAGGGCGGCGAGCTGCTTGCCGACCGGGGTCGAGCCGGTGAAGGTGACCTTCCGGATGATCGGGTGCGGGATCAGGTACTCGGAGATTTCTGCGGGGTTGCCGAACACCAGGCCGATCACGCCGGGCGGGATGCCGGCATCGACGAAGGTTTGCATCAACGCTGCCGGCGAAGCCGGAGTTTCCTCGGGCGCCTTGCACAGGAAGGAGCAGCCGGTGGCCAATGCGGCACCCAGCTTGCGCACCACTTGGTTGATCGGGAAGTTCCAGGGCGTGAAGGCGGCGACCGGGCCGACCGGCTCCTTGATGACCAGCTGCTGTGCGTTCAGGTTGCGGCCCGGCACGATGCGGCCGTAGACGCGGCGGCCTTCGTCGGCGAACCACTCGATGATGTCGGCACTGGCCAAGGCTTCGCCCTTGGCTTCGATGAAGGGTTTGCCCTGCTCCTGCGTCAGGATGCGGCCAATCGCATCGGCGCGTTCGCGCAGCAGGCCGGCGGCGCGGCGCATGATCGCGGCGCGTTCCTGCACGGACGTGTCGCGCCAGACCTCAAAGCCTTTCTGGGCGGCTTGCAGCGCGCGGTCCAGATCGACCCTGCTGGCATGCGCGACCTTGCCGATGACCTTGCCGGTGGCGGGGTTCAGCACGTCCAGGCTCTTGCCGTCGGCGGCGTCGACCCACAGGTTGTTGATGAGCAACTGGGTGTTGGGATAGGTGGTGGTCACGGGGAAATGCTCTCCATACTGAAAGGAATATTGTGGTCTTTGCGCCCAAGTGGGACTCGACTGCCTAGCGCGCGCGCTCAGCGCAGGGACCCAGGGCGGGAGTTCACCAGCCAGGCATTCATGGCCTGGGCGACAGCCCCGGACGCCAGCGATGCAGATTGCCAGTATGCCGCCATCGGGACCGTCTGCGACCAGTTCAGGGCTGAGGCTCGAATGAGCAAGTATTGGAGTCCTTGGCGCCAACCATGCAGAAGAGCGCTCACTGGCGGCGTCACTACAACGAGGCATGCCCCAA
>JAQGLP010000288.1 GCA_028292835.1 Variovorax sp. | reverse complement strand
TCGGCGTGCATCAGGCCGGCGTCGAGCAGCTCGCCGATCACGGCGCCGGGGCCGCCCGCAGCCTGGAACTGGTTGACGTCGGCGCTGCCGTTCGGGTCGACCCGGGTCAGCAGCGGCACCACCTCTGACAGCTCGGCGAAGTCGTTCCAGTCGATCAGGAGGCCGGCCGAGCGCGCCACGGCGACCCAGTGGATCAGGTGGTTGGTCGAGCCGCCGGTGGCGAGCAGCGCGACCATGGCGTTGACGATGGCGCGCTCGTCGACCATCCGGCCAATGGGTGGGCACTGCCAGTGCGCCGCGCCAGGCGCGGAATCGAGTGCGGTCCCCCGCCCCAGCACGGTGCGCACGGCCTCGCGCGTCAGCGCCTCGCGCATGGCATCGCCCGGCTGGATGAAGGCCGTGCCCGGCACGTGCAGCCCCATCGCCTCGAGCAGCATCTGGTTGCTGTTGGCCGTGCCGTAGAAGGTGCAGGTGCCGGGCGCATGGTAGGCGGCCATCTCGGAGTCGAGCAGTTCCTGGCGCCCCACCCGCCCCTGGGCGGCCTGCTCGCGCACCTTGGCCTTGGCGCTGTTGGACAGGCCCGAGGGCATCGGCCCGGCCGGCACGAACACCGTCGGCAGGTGGCCGAAGTGCAGCGCGCCGATCAGCAGGCCCGGCACGATCTTGTCGCACACGCCCAGCAGCAGCGCGCCGTCGAACATGTCGTGGCTGAGCGCCACGGCCGTGCTCATGGCGATCACGTCGCGGCTGAACAGGCTCAGCTCCATGCCGGGCGTGCCCTGCGTCACGCCGTCGCACATCGCGGCGACGCCGCCCGCCACCTGCGCGGTCGCGCGGTGGCGACGCGCTTCGTCCTTGATGAGGTCCGGATAATTCTTGTAGGGCGCGTGCGCCGACAGCATGTCGTTGTACGCGGTGACGATCGCGATGTTGGGATCGCGCTCGACCACGATCCTGAGCTTGTCGTTGGCCGGCAGACCGGCCACGGCGTGCGCCACGTTGGCGCAGCCCAGGCGGTCGCTGCCGCGCTCGCGCCGGCCCGCCTCGTCGACGCGGTGCAGGTAGGTGCTGCGCAGCGTGCGGCTGCGCTCGCGGATGCGGTCGGTCACATCGCTGACGGTGGGGTGTGTGCTCATGTTGTTCAGGCCCTGAAGCGCGGATTCGCCCGGCAAATGTTAACTCCCGCCCCATGACGCCGCAGCGCGGGTCCGGCGCGCCGGCCTGCGCCGCGGGGCCTCTTCGCCCTCAGCGGGGATCCGGGATCGGCTCGATGCGCCCCAGCATGAAGACGAAGGCGACGATCCCGACCAGCAGGATGAGGCCGGCGAGCAAAAAGGCGTTGCCGAAGGAGCCGGTGGCGCCGACGATAAAGCCCGTGGCGATGGGCGCCGCCGCGCCCATCAGGTTGTTGCCGAAGTTCATCAGGCCGCCCACCGTGCCGACCCCGCCCGTGGGCGCGATCAGCGACGGCAGTGACCAGCCCACGGGCGCGGCGGCGGCCAGCCCGCCCAGCGCGATCGAGATCCAGACGATGGCCCAGACCGGATCGGTCGTCTGCGTGGCGCCGAACACCGCCAGGCCCAGCACCATGCCGCACACCAGCACGGTCTTGCGCACCTTCGATTCGGGATGGCCCTTGGCGATCAGGTGGTCGATCAGCCAGCCGCCGACGAACAGGTCGGTCAGCGTGGCCACCATCCACGGAATGGCCGCGTAGCCGGCCGACTTCAGGATGCTCATGTGCATGGTCTGCACCAGGTAGCCGGGCAGCCAGGTCAGGAACAGATAGAAGGAGTAGCCATACGCCGCGAAGCCGATCACCAAGCCCCACACCTTGGGCTGGCGCAGCAGGTAGCCCAGCATGCCGCTGGTGCCGCCCGGCGGCACGCCCTCGGGCGTCGCGCCGCCCTCGACGATGTAGCGCCGTTCCAGCGCCGAGAGCGCCGTGTCCGCGCTCGGGTTGCGGTAGATCACGAGAAAGGCGATGAAGTACAGAAAGCTCAGCGCCGCACACACCGCGAAGCCCCAGCGCCAGCCGAAGGCCACCACCACGGCCGCTACCAGCGGCACACCGATCACGTTGGAGAACTTGGCGGCCGCATCGAACAAGGCGGTGGCGAAGGCGCGCTCGGCACGCGGGAACCAGTAGCCGGTCGCCTTGGAGCTGACCATGAAGCCCGGGGCCTCGGCCACGCCCAGCAGCATGCGCGCGCCGAAGATGCCGGCCCAGCCGCCCGCCAGCGCCGTGATGCTGGAGGCGATGCCCCAGCACGCTGCGCCCCAGCGGCCGATGCGCGTCGGCCCATAGCGGTCGAGCAGCATGCCGGCGGGTACCTGCAGCAGCGCGTAAGTCCAGAAAAACGCGGAAAGGAACAGACCGATCTGCTCGGGCGACAGGTGAAACTCCGCCTGGATCTGCGGCGCGGCGACCGACAGGCTGATGCGGTCGAAATAATTGATGAGGACACCCACGCCCAGCAGTCCGCCGATGCGCCAGCGGCGGTTGGGCACTTGTTGTCCGTCCAGTTGAGCCATGGATGTGTCCTTGTAGGTGAGTAAGATATAAAAATCAGGCAGCCGGCTGCTGGGTCGCCGGGTCTCAGGCGTTGCCGGCGGCGGGCGGATCGGCCGCCGGTCGATGCACCCAGGCGCGCACCTCGGCCACGAGGCGTTCCAGCGGCTCGATGGCCGGCACCGCCAGGACGCCGGCTTCGCCGACCGGCACTTCGAGCGTCGCGAACTGGCTGGCCACCAAGCTGGCGGGAAAGATGTGCGCCCTGGCGCGCGCCGCGACGCGCGCCTGTGCCGCAGCGGGTTCGATGGCCATGAAAACGAAGCCCAGCGACGGAACCGCAGCGCGCAGCCGGTCGCGGTACGCGCGCTTGAGCGCCGAGCAGGTCAGCACCGCGCCGTCTTGCCTGCGCGCCAGCTCGTCGGCCAGGGCGTCGAGCCAGCCGGCGCGGTCGGCATCGGTCAAGGCGATGCCGGCGCGCATCTTCTCGGTGTTGGAGGCCGGATGAAAATCGTCGCCTTCGATCAGCGGCAGGGCGAACCCGGCAGCCAGTGCCGCCCCCAGGCTAGACTTGCCGCAGCCTGAGACTCCCATGACGACCAACCAGATTGGATCCATGCCTGCCGCTCCTGGATAGCGCTGTCTTACCAAAAAAGCCATCGGAAAAGGGTTTCCTCTGACGAAAATCGGCGTCGAAAATCAATTTCGAGCCGGGTTAGCGCTATCCTAAGGGCCGTGGGGTTTCTTTCGGTCGCGGGTTTTCCCTTATCTATGAAATCAACAGACAACGTTCAGGGCCGTCGAAGCGGCCGCATCACCTTGCAAGACGTCGCCGATGCAGCGGGCATGAGCGCCATCACGGTGTCCCGAGCGTTGCGCGGCGAGCGTCGGGTGGCGCCGGAACTCGTAGCCCGCGCCCGCGCTGCCGCGACCGCGCTAAGGTACGTGCCCGACCCCGCCGCCCGCGCCCTCGCCTCGCAGCGCAGCACGCACGTGGCGGTGCTGATCCCGTTGCTGTCCAACACGCTGTTCGTCGACCTGCTCGAAGCCGTGCAGCGCACCTTGCGCCCCGCCGGCTACCAGACGCTGATCGGCATCACCCACTACGACGCGCACGAGGAGGAACAACTGCTGCGCGAGCAGCTCATGCACCGCCCCGCCGGCCTGCTCGTCACCGGCTTCGACCGCAGCGAGGAAACGCGCGCCCTGATCGCTTCCAGCGGCGTGCCGTGCGTCCACCTCATGGAAACCAGCCACGCCCCCGGCGTGCATTGCGTCGGCTTCTCGCAGCATGCTGCGGGGCGCGCCGTGACGCAGCATTTGCTCGCGCGCGGCGCGCGGCGCATCGCTTTCGCCGCTTCGCAGCTCGACGCCCGCACGCGGCAGCGCGCCGAAGGCTACCGCAGCGCGCTGTGCGATGCCGGCTGCTACGACCCGGCCCTGGAATGGCTGCGGCCCGAGCCGTCGTCGATCGGGCTCGGCGCCGAGATGTTTCGCCGCATCATGGATTCAGGCTCGAACCGGGCCGCGCCGCAGGCCATTTTCTTCTGCAACGACGACCTGGCGCAGGGCGCCCTGCTGGCGGCGCTGCGCATGGGCATCACGGTGCCCGGGCAGGTGGCGGTCGCTGGCTTCAACGACCTGCCGGGCAGCGATCAGACAGTGCCGACACTGACGAGCCTGCGCACGCCGCGCACCGAGATCGGGCAACTCGCCGCGGGGATGCTGTTGCAATTGATGCGTGGACAGGCCGTGCCTGCCAGCAGCATCGAGTTGCCGTGGCAGCTGGTGGTGCGCGAAAGTGCCTGAACGGTGCCCGCCGGCTTGGGCTTGGCCAGCCCGCCGCTCGGCTCAACCGATCAGTCGACCAGCCTGACCTCGACGCGGCGCGCCTCGGCGTTGCTGCCAGAGGCCGTCGTGACGGCAGGCTTCCTCAACTCGACCTTGCTGGCTGGCACACCCAGGCCGACCAGCACATCCTGCACCATCTGGGCGCGCTTCCTGGCGAGCTGCTCGTTGATCGCGGCGTCGCCGGTGGTGTCGTGGAAGCCCGAGACCACTGCCTTGCGGCCGCCCTGCACGCCCTGGATGACAGTGGCCAGCGCCTCGGCCGCGCCCGGCGCGAGGTCGGCGCTGCCGGTGGCGAAATAGAAGTTCACGACGCCGTTGCCGACCTGGATGCTGGCGCCCTCGGGCACCACCGCCACCACGGTTTCAGACACCACCGCCATGGCCGGGACCGCTGGCGCCGCAGGGGTTGCGGGGACTGCAGGGGCTGCGGGCGCCATGGCGACGGGTGCCGGCGCATGCGCGATGCCGTACTTGTAGACCGTGACTCCCACTACGGTGAACACCACCAGCGCAATCAGGGCGAAGAGGAATCCGAGGGCAAAGCGCTGCTGGCTGTCTTCATCGTTGGCGGGCATCCGGTGATCTCCATAGGAAAGGGGTCGGTAAATAATGGTCGGGTGAGCCATCGCCGAATTGTAGGCGGCACGGTTGGACACCCCGTGCCCCATCTCTCCCTCGCGCCCCTGAATGCGGACGGCACGCCGGCTCCGCTGCGCGACCCGGCGCCCATGCTGGAGCGCGTGCTGGCCGACTGGGGCGGGCGCGACGACCTGTGGCTGTTCGGCTACGGCTCGCTGATCTGGCGGCCAGACTTCGAGTTCGTCGAGCGGCACGCGGCGCGCGTACACGGCTGGCACCGGGCACTCAAGATGTGGAGCCGCGTCAACCGCGGCACGGTGCTCGCGCCCGGCCTGGTGTTCGCGCTGCTGTCGGGCGGCAGTTGCCGCGGCGTGGTCTACCGCATCGCGGCCGGCCAGGGCGCGGCGACGCTGGCGCGCCTGTGGCTGCGCGAGATGCCGACCGGCGTGTACGACCCGCGCTGGCTCGACTGCGCGACACCCGTGGGCCGCGTGCGCGCGCT
>JAQGLP010000279.1 GCA_028292835.1 Variovorax sp. | reverse complement strand
GAGCAGGAGAACGGCGCTGTCCAAACGTGGCACACGCGTTTCGTGGTCGACGCCTCGGGCCGCGACACGCTGCTCGCCAACCACTTCGGCTGCAAGCGCAAGAACGAGCGCCACAACAGCGCGGCCCTGTTCGGCCATTTCACGAACGCCGAACGGCTGCCGGGCAAGCTCGAAGGCAACATCACGATCTTCTGGTTCGCCCACGGCTGGTTCTGGTACATCCCGCTGGCCGACGGCACCACCAGCGTGGGCGCGGTGTGCTGGCCCTACTACCTCAAGTCGCGCGGCAAACCGCTGAAGGATTTCTTCGCGGACACCATCGCCCTGTGCCCGGAGCTTGCCGCCCGCCTGGAGGCGGCGGTGCTGGTCGAGGACACGGTCCACGCCACCGGCAACTACTCCTACACCAGCTCGCACTGCAGCGGCGAGCGCTACCTGATGCTGGGCGACGCCTACACCTTTGTCGATCCGGTGTTTTCCTCGGGCGTGTACCTGGCGATGCACAACGCCTTCGAGGGGGCCGGGCTGGTGGCCACCGCGCTCGACCGGCCGGACGAAGCCCCCGCCGCACGGCAGGCGTTCGAGCACTACATGCGCAAGGGACCGCGCGTGTTCTCGTGGTTCATCTACCGTGTCACCAACCCGACCATGCGCGACTTCTTCATGTACCCGCAAAACCCGTTGCGCGTGAAGGAGGCGCTGCTGTCGCTGCTGGCGGGCGACATCCACGGCGCGACGCCGATCTGGCGCTCGGTGCGCATCCTGAAAACGCTCTACTACGCCGTCTCGGCGATGCATCCCAGGCGCACCTGGCTGACCTGGCGCCGCCGGCAGCGCAACATCCGCGACCTGGGTCCTCTCGCCGGCGAAAACATCGCCGAGGTCCAGTGAGGGACAGGATTTCGATGGAGGTGTCCAGTCTCGCGGTCCAGCGTCTCTCGATGGCCCGATGGCAGGCGGCGGGGGCTTCCGGCGGCGATGTGCTGGGCGCTCTGGCATATGGGACCATGGCCGGGGGACCAGCACCCCGGGGCAGCGACCAAGTGATGCACATCACCGCTCGGCTGCTGTCGGACGGCGGGCCCCAGGTCGACGTCTGGCGCAGCTCGGGCGAGGTCGAGGCCGGACGCTCGGGAGACGTACGCTGGTGGCGCGATGCGAACTGGCTGTTCGGCACCGTCGACCTCGACGAAGCGCGGCACGACATGGGTTTCGAGGAGATCAGCCGGCGCGCCTACAAGGACATCTTCGCCACGCTGACGCACGGCGGTCGCCCGCACCTGCTGCGTGTCTGGAACTACGTGCCGCGCATCAACGGCGATGGCGGCGGCCTGGAGCGCTACCGCCAGTTCAACGCCGGACGGCAGCAAGCCTTCCTGGAGGCGCGGCGCCCCGTGCTGGAAGGCGCGCCGGCGGCCTGCGCGCTGGGCACGCCGTCCGGCCCGCTGAGCATCCGCTTCCTCGCGGGCCGCGCCGAGCCGGTGCCGGTCGAGAACCCGCGCCAGGTGTCGGCCTACCGCTATCCACGGGACTACGGCCCGAGCGCGCCGACCTTCTCGCGCGCCGCGCTGGCCAGCCTGGGGGATGGCCGGGTGGCGCTGTTGATTTCCGGCACCGCCAGCATCGTGGGGCATGCCTCGGTCCACCCCGGCGACGTGCGCGCGCAGACGCGCGAGACCCTGCGCAACCTGCAGGCCGTGATCGACAGCGCGCGCACCCGTTGCAACGCGCCCTTCGATATCGGCGCACTGGACTGCGTGGTGTACGTGCGCGATCCGGCCGACGCCCCGGCGGTGCGCGAAACCCTGGTTCAACATCTGGGCGCCTCATCGCACAGCCTGCGCAACGCGGTGGTGGTGCAGGCCGACATCTGCCGCAGCGACCTGCTGGTCGAGATCGAGGCCCACGCCGTCGCGGCGGGGGCGCTGTTGGCATGAGCGCGGCCCATCCACGCCACAACCCGCCATCCCGCCACCCCCGGGATTTCTTGCCGAGGTTGCAGTCCGCCCTGCTGCTGTACGCCCTGTTGCTGGTGCTCGGCACGGTATCGCTGGTCTGGAACCTGGTGGCGGTGGCGCTCTACCGGGTGGTGCGGACAGAGCACGCCAGGACGCTCGGGCGCGGCATGATTGCCCGCATCTACCGCAACTTCTGGCGGCTCGCGTCGGCCTGCGGGATGATGCGCATCGACAACCGCTGCCTTGACGCCCTGCGCGACGAGCGTGGGCTGATCGTGATCGCCAACCATCCGAGCATGCTGGACGCGCTGCTGCTGGTTGCGCGCCTGCCGCGCAGCGTCTGCATCATGAAGGCCAACCTCATGAAGAACATCTTCCTGGGGGGCGGGGCCCGGCTGGCGCGCTACATCCGCAACGACTCCCCGCTCGGCATGGTGCGCATGGCCGTGCAGGATCTGCGCCAAGGCGGCCAGCTGGTCGTGTTCCCGGAAGGCACGCGCACCATGGCCGGCCAGCTCAATGCGTTTCGTCCCGGCGTGACGCTGATCGCCAAGCTGGCGCAGGCGCCGATCCAGACCGTTTTCATTGACACCGATTCGCCCTACCTCGGCAAGGGCTGGCCGCTGTGGCGCCTGCCACCGCTGCCCATCGTCTTCACGCTGCGCCTGGGCGAACGCTTCGCACCCGCGCAGGACAGCGACCTGCTGCTGCAGCAGGTCGAACAGTACTACCGCCACACCATGGGCCCGCGTCCCTGCGAAACGCCCGTTGCCGCATGCCAGACGCTTCAGCCACCCACTTTGTCCTGATCCCCAGCTACAACGCGGGCGAGCGGCTCTTTTCCACCGTCAGCGCGGCGCGCGCGCAGTGGAATCCGGTTTGGGTGGTCATCGATGGCAGCACCGACGGCACGGGCGAGCGGCTGCAGCGGCTGGCGGCCGGCGATCCGGGCCTGCGCGTGAGCGTGCTGCCGCGCAACCAGGGCAAGGGTGCGGCGGTGCTCCACGGCCTGCGCGAGGCCCGCGCGGCGGGCTTTACCCATGCGCTCACGATGGACTCGGACGGCCAGCACCCGGCCGGCCTGATTCCCGCCTTCATGCAAGCCTCGCTCGCGCGGCCCGAGACGATGGTGCTGGGCCGTCCGGTGTTCGATGCCAGCGCGCCGCTGCTGCGCGTGCGCGGGCGCCGGGTCTCCAACGGCTGGACCCAGCTCGAAACGCTGTTCGCGGGCATCGGGGACTCGCTCTACGGCTTTCGGGTCTATCCGGTGGCCGAGCTGGTCGCCGTGATGGCGCGCCAGCCCTGGATGCGCCGTTTCGACTTCGACACCGAGGCCGTGGTGCGCCTGGCGTGGCGCGGCGTCAAGCCGGTCAACATCGATGCCCCGGTCCGGTACCTGAGCGCCGAGGAAGGCGGCGTATCGCACTTTCGCTATGGCCGCGACAACCTGCTGCTGACCTGGATGCACAGCCGGTTGATGCTGGAGTTCGCGCTGCGGCTGCCGTTCCTGGCCTGGCGGCGGCTGCGCCGGCAACCGCCCTTCCAGCGCTGAGCCGACCGCCCGGGCGGATTGAAGGTCCAGTCTTTTGGCCGCCACCGCCTGTCGCGCCTGCACAGTCAGCTATTGAAACGATAGCGATCGCGATGTGCGGCACGTCCTGCTGCTGCGCCGAGGCCGTCTGTGATCCGCTTGTCCCCGAGGCCCAGCTGCAAGCGACGCCGGCAGAGGTCGCGCCCGCGCCGATTTTTCGCTCACAAAGTTCTTGAGCTGTCGCCGTCCATCAGCAGTTGCGGCACCTGGCTGAAGCGCAGGCGTCCTTCTTCGCCCTCGAACACCCACACCATGTCGAAACGGTCGTCCGGCCACGCCTGGGGCGTGTCTTCGTCCCTTCCGATCAACTCCCTTGCAAGTTCGGCAATCGTCTTGTGTTCCCACGCCACCAGCGCCGTCCCCGGCACCCTGTGCAATTCGAGCGCCAGCGCCTTTTCTTCGCCTTGTCTGAACGGGGTCGCTACTGACAGGCCGAGCATTGCAGCCAGTGGTGCGAGCGTCTGTTCGCTCCGGACGCTGGGGGCCTGCGGCGTCGCCGCCGGCGCGAACAAGAAGGCGGGCCGTGAGATGCAGGGCTGCTGCGCGCCTTGCGGGGCACCGAAAAATGCGATCAGCGCCCCGGCTCGCTGCCAGCCCCGAACGCTCAGGGAGTTGGGATCCTCCACGCCCGCCACGTTGACCCCGCGGACGCTGCGATCAGCGCTGGGTTTCTCCGCATGGCGTATGACCATGATTCGCTTGGCGGTCATCGAATCCCCTGCCGCATTGCTGGGCGCCGATGTGCGTCACCCCGTGGGCTTGCCGCCGGTGCTCGCAAACACGTCGCCACTGGTGAAGCTGGCTTCGCCCGAAGCGAGCAGCACATAGAGCGGCGCGATCTCCGCCGGCTGGCCCGGCCGGCCCATGGGGGAGTCGGCGCCGAACTTGGGCAACTTCTCCGGATCCTGTCCCCCGCTGGGTTGCAGCGGCGTCCAGTAGGGGCCGGGAGCCACGGCGTTGACGCGAATGCCCTTGGGTGCCAGTTGCTTGGCCAGCGACTTGCTGAAGTTCGCGATCGCCGCCTTGGTGGCGGCGTAGTCGACGAGGTCTTCCGACGGATCGTAGGCATTCACCGAAGCGGTGTTGATGATGGTCGAGCCGGCCGGCAGGCTTGGCAGCGCCGCCTTCGTGATCCAGAACATCGCGTAGACATTGGTCTTGAAGGTCGCATCGAACTGCTCGGTCGTGATGTCGAGCAGCGATTTTTGCGAAGATTGATAACCGGCGTTGTTGACGACGATATCAAGACCGCCGAGTTCGCGGAGTGCGTCGGCCACGAGCTTGCGACAGAAGGCCTCGTCGCGGATGTCGCCCGGCAGCGGGACCGCCTTGCGGCCGGCAGCGCGGATGAGTCGCACCACGTCCTTTGCGTCTTCTTCCTCGACCGGCAGGTAGCCGAACGCGACATCGGCGCCTTCGCGCGCGTAAGCGATGGCGGCGGCGCGACCGATGCCCGAGTCGCCGCCCGTGATGAGCGCCTTGCGGCCGGCCAAGCGCCCGGAGCCGACATAGCTGTTCTCGCCATGGTCCGGCCTGGGATTCATGCGTGCGGCAAGTCCCGGACGCTCCTGCTGCTGTTTCGGGAAAGGAGGCCGGGGGTACGCGTCACGGGGATCGCGCACGCCTGTCGGTCGCGCCGCGGAAGCGCCCTGCTGCTGCGCGCGGGCTGAACCGGCGGCCAGCAGCACGGGCGCCGTCGCGAAACCGGCGCCCATCCATTGAAGGGCGTCACGGCGCGAGTGCGGCGTTTGGGGATCATCGGCGCTCATGATTGCGACCCTGGCCGCGAAGGGGGGCTTGCGGCGGAACCGTCCGGATCGCTGGGCCCATTGGACGAGGAGAGCTGCTCGGCCGGCGGGCCGAGCTTGCCGCTGTCCCCGCCCTTCGCCGCCGTCGTGCCGCCCGAGCGAACCCGGGCCGAGCGACCCGAATAGATCTCATCATCGTCGAAATCGAGCGCTGCCTTGCCATTGGCATCGCCGCCGCTGACGATGCCGTTCGACGTCTGTCCGTTTGCCTGGTCTGCCATGGATGTTCTCCAAAGTGAACAACCTAGGCAGCGCTTTTTCCTGAAAAAGTCAGAGGCTCAAGTTGCGCCTTGTAGGCCAATTGCGCAGTGACATGGCAAGACGCGCAACGACCCCTCGCATTGGAACGGGAGTGAGATCAGGCCATGCCCCCGTTGACCGAGATGATCTGCCCCGTGATGTAGGCCGCATCGTCGCTCACCAGGAAGCCCGCCAGCGCCGCCACCTCGCGCGGCGTGCCGGCGCGCCGGGCCGGCACCATCTGAGCGATGGCGGCGGCGTCGAAGGCCGCGTCCGCCATCGGCGAGGCAATGATGCCGGGCGCGATGGCGTTGACTGTCACGCCGCGCGACGCCACCTCCAGCGACAGTGCCTTGGTCGCGCTGTTGAGTGCCCCCTTGGCCGCCGCGTAGTTGACCTGCCCGCGGTTGCCGGTGAGCGCGGCCACCGACGAGATGTTCAGGATGCGCCCCCAGCGCGTGCGCAGCATCGGCAGCAGGAGCGGCTGCGTGACGCGGAAAAACCCGTTGACCGAGACATCGATCACCCGGTGCCACTGCTCGGCGCGCATGCCCGGCAGCACCGCGTCGTCGTGCACGCCGGCGTTGTTGACGAGTATCTGCACCGGTCCGGCCCCGAGCATGCGCTCGCAGGCGGCGCTGACGGCCTGGTCGTCGCGCAGGTCGAACACCGTGCACTCGGCCCGGCCGCCGGCGGCACGGATGGTTTCTGCCAGCCGCTCGACCGCGGCCGGCTGGCCGTTAGCATGCAACAGCACCGTGGCGCCGTCGCGCGCCAGGCGCTCGGCGATCGCGCCGCCGAGCGCGCCGCTGGCGCCCGTGACGAGCGCCCTTTTTCCAGCCAGGCTCATGCCGATTCCTTCAGGATGAAATTTCTGCCGCCGGCAGCGGCGTGTTGAGCACGACGACGACGCGGCCCTCGGCCACCGGACGCGCCTGCGCGTCGGTCACGTCGAAACCGTACATGACCTGGCTGGCGTCGCCCGACAGCCGCGTGGCGCGCACCTGCAGCGCGCCCTGGATGTCGTCCAGGCGCGCCACCGCGAAACGCACGTTGCGCACGCTCGCGATGTAGCCGGCCGAGGGGGTGCCGCCCTCTCCCGCCAGCAAGCCGCCGTGCAGTGCCATGGCCTGCGCCGCGTACTCGATGGCGCAGGGCGCCAACAGGCCGTGCGACGTGCGCAGCGGGTTGTCGGGTCGGGCATGGGTCGTGGTCGTGCAGTGGATGGACTGCGCGTCCCACGATTCGAGCTGCTCCAGCAGGCACATGGCGCCGCTGTGCGGCACGCGCTGCGCGATGCCGGCGCGGTCCAGTGTGGCGGGCGTCATGCGTCCGCCTCCGGCACGGCGAGGTCGGCCACCAGCAGCACGTTGGCGAACGGGGTGCCCTGGCTCATCGGCACGCTGTGCACGCTGAAGCCCAGGCGCTGCAGCAGGGCGGCCCACTCGGCCAGCGGTCGGCCCCAGGTGGGCGAGACGGTGTGGCCGCGCACGCGCGTGACGGTGCGGTCGACCCACTGGCTGATCGCGAAGCCGCGCCGGCTCGACGCGTCGCCGACGCGCAGCAGCAGCCGGCCCGGCGGGGGTGCCACCGGATCCTGGACCGCGTCCTGCCCGGCGCCTTGCACGTCCTGGATGCCCTGCTGCAACGCATCGCGCACGCGCGTCAAGACTTCCTCCTGCGCCGCATGGTCGACGTAATGGAGCACATCGAGGATCACTACCAGTTCGCAGGCCGGCAGCGCGGTGACGCACATGTCGCCGCGGATGAAGCGCGGCCCGGGTTGCAGATGACCGATGGCCGCGAGGCCGCGCTCGATGTCGCGCGGCATCAGTTCGATGCCGCTGTAGCGGGCATCGCGTGGCGCCTCGGGCCACGCGGCGGGCCAGCGCCCTTCGGATTGCATCCGGCCCATCGCGTGCAGCAGGCTGGCGAACAGGCCCTGGCCGCAGCCGATATCGACCACGCGCAGCGGCCCTTTGCCGGCCAGGCCGCGCTCGACCAGGGCGCGGAACACCGGGTCGTGCCCGAGCTTGCCGCGGGCGAAATGCCAGGCGAAGCGGCCGACCTTGCGGTAAGGCGCGCAAGCCGCCTCGTGCAGCACGCGCCAGCCGTCGTCGGCCTTCAAGGGCGGCTGGAAGGCCGGGTTCATCGGGTGGCCTTGCTGGTGGCGTCGCGCAGCGCCTCCGGCAGCGTCACGCTGCGCAGGCCGGCGTCGCGCAGTTGCCGCAGCAGCGGCGGAAGCACCTCCAGCACGACCGGCCGCCCGTCCAGGGTGCGCGCCGCGTTGCCGTCGTGCAGCAACAGGATGTCGCCAGCGGCCAGCTGCCGTGCCAGCCGCGCCAGCACCTTGGCCGCGTCGCGCTCGCGCGTGTCGAAGCCGCGCCGCGTCCAGCTCACGAGCGACAGGTCGAGCCGTCGCAGCACCGCATCCAGGAACGGGTTGCGCAGGCCCGCCGGCGCCCGGAAGCACGTCGGCCGCCAGCCCGTCACCTCGGTCACGATGGCTTGCGCGCGGGCAATCTCGCGCTCGAAAC
>JAQGLP010000257.1 GCA_028292835.1 Variovorax sp. | reverse complement strand
GGCCTGCCCGGGCGCATCCGCGACCGCGCCGGGCGGCTGCTGCGCCAGGCGCTGCTGCGTCGTTAGCGTCGGCGGCCCGGCCGCGAGGATTCAAGGAAGTCTTCCTGGCCGCACAGCAAAGCGACACCGCCGATGCCCAATTGGCCGCTCGGCAGGCGATGGCTGTGCGCCGCCGACGGGGTGGGTCCGCCGAAAATCCCAGGGCGCTGCCATCTGCCCTCAGCCATCAGGGCAGGCGTGCCGCTTTGTGGACCCGGAGCGAAACGATTTGTAGCGAACTTGCGCATCGATTGTTCTGGAATTAATGTTCCGCACCCCGGAAAAATCAACGCGATTTTTGTCGCGATAATGTCAAATTTCCATGCAGAAGACCGTCACCGAACCCGTCATGAGCAAGCCACAGCGCCCTGAGGATGAGCGACTTGGAGTTGCCAACTGTCTTGTCTATGGTCTCCAGCACGTACTGACCATGTACGGCGGCATCATCGCCGTCCCCCTCATCGTCGGCCAGGCGGCCGGCCTCAGCCCGGGCGATATCGGATTGCTGATTGCCGCCTGCCTCTTCATGGGCGGCCTGGCGACCCTGCTGCAGACCCTGGGCCTGCCGTTCTTCGGCGCCCAGCTGCCCCTGGTGCAGGGCGTCTCCTTTGCCAGTGTCTCGACCATACTCGCCATCGTCTCGACCAACGGCGGGCCGGCGAGCCTCGGCGTGATCTTCGGGGCCGTCATCGCGGCCTCGCTCGTCGGGCTGGTCATCACGCCGCTCTTCTCCAAGATCATTCACTTTTTTCCGCCGGTGGTCACCGGCACGGTCATCACCACCATCGGGCTGACCCTGATGCCGGTGACCGCGAACTGGGCGATGGGCGGCAATTCCAGGGCCCCCAACTACGGCAGCATGGCGAACATCGGCCTGGCCGCGGCGACGCTGGCGGTGGTGCTGCTCCTGAGCAAGGTCAAGAGCGCCATGATCTCCCGGCTGTCCATCCTGCTGGCCATCGTGATCGGTACCTTCATCGCGGTCGCCACCGGCATGACGGACTTCTCCAAGGTGTCCAATGGCCCGATCGTGGCCTTCCCGACCCCGTTCCACTTCGGCATGCCCACCTTCCAGCTGGCCGCCATCGTCTCCATGTGCATCGTCATGCTGGTGATCCTGGTGGAGACGTCGGCCGACATCCTGGCCATCGGCGAGATCGTCGACACCCACGTGGACACCCGCCGGCTCGGCGACGGCCTGCGGGCGGACATGATCTCCAGCGCGATCGCGCCGATCTTCGGCTCGTTCACGCAGAGCGCCTTCGCGCAGAACGTCGGCCTGGTGGCCGTTACCAAGGTCAAGAGCCGCTATGTGGTGGCCGCGGGCGGCGCCATTCTGGTGGTGCTGGGCCTGCTGCCGGTGCTCGGCCGGGTGGTCGCGGCCATCCCGATGCCGGTGTTGGGGGGCGCCGGGGTGGTCCTGTTCGGCTCGGTGGCCGCCAGCGGCATCCGCACCCTGGCGCGGGTCGAGTACGAGAACAACATGAACCTGGTGGTGGTCGCGACCTCCATCGCCTTCGGCATGATCCCGATCGCCAAGCCGGACTTCTACGAGCATTTTCCGGCGTGGTTCGGCACCATCTTCCACTCCGGCATCAGCTCGTCGGCCGTGATGGCCATCCTGCTGAACATCCTCTTCAACCACATCAAGGCCGGCAACACCGAGGATCAGTCGGTCTTCGTGGCGGGCAGCAACCCCCGGTCGCTGACACCGGAGCAGCTGGAAGCTTTCCAGCATGGCGACCACTACCTCGATGGCGTGCTCTACGACGCCCAAGGCAACGAGGTGCCGGTCAATGGCCAGGAAGCGGGCGGACGGCGGTCTCCGCGGATCGACGGTGAATCCTCGGCGCACGGCTCCGCCACGCCCCTGCCCAGGAGCAGGAAACCGCTGGCGGGCCACCACTAGCCCCGACTGCCCGCAGGCCGCAGTGGCCGGGATGAACCCGGTCATTGCGGCCTGCGGCCTAGGGGCTGGACCGCGTGCGGCTCACGCCCGCATCGATGGTGCCGAACACCTCGACGCCACCGCTCGTGGCGCCGGCTTGGTTGTCGGTGCCGCGTTCGCCGACAGCGCCGCGCGGCGCGGCACACGCCGACACCAAGCCCATCGCAAGCACGAGAAGGACGGCGGTCAGCAGGGGTTTCATGGAAACTCCGTCAAAAGCGTGGAGACCGGCATGCCTGCTCACGCCAAGTGCTTGCCGGCAATGCCCGCCAGCTCGAACATCGTGACCTGGTCCTTGCCGAACACGGCGCGCAGCTTGGCGTCGGCGTTGATGGCGCGTTTGTTGGCCGCGTCCTGCAGGCCGTGGACCTTGATGTAGTCCCACAGCTTCTTGATGACCTCGGTGCGCGCCACCGGCTCGGCGCCGATGACGGCGGCCAGCGCCTCGCTCGGCTGCAGGCCGGCACCGGGCTTGCGCGGCGCCCGGGGCGTCGCGGCCTTCTTGGCGGCGACCTTCCGGGCCACCGGCTTCTTCGCTGCGGTCTGGGCGGTTTTTTCGACTGCGGCGCCCGTCCCGCCTGCGGCCGCCGCTGTCTTTTTGGCCACGGCCGCAGGTTTGGCAAAGGTCTTGCGCGGCGGGAATTTCGACGGCGCGAACTCGAACGCCACCTTGCCCTCGTCCTTGTTCCACGCGAGGAAGGCCTTGAAGGCGCGGCGCGTGCGCATCGAGACGAACTTGTCGAGCAGGTCGGTCTTGCCCGTGGCCAGCAGCTTGTGCATCTGCTCGCGCTCCACCGGCTGCTGCAGGATGACCTTGCCGGTCTTGAAGTCGCAGCTCGGCGTCGGCTGCGCGGCCGTGGGCACCGAGCGCTCGCAGACGTAGTTGGCGCCGTGCTCGAACACGTGCGCCGCGCACTTGGGGCAGGGCCCGAGCGAGCCCTGCCCGGCGAAGTCGACGATCTCGCCGGTCTCGGCCTTCTTCTCGTCGCCAAAGTCGAACTCGAGCTTCCAGTTGGCCGTTTCCTCGTCGGGCTTGAGCACGATCTCGGCGGTGAAGGGCCAGCCGGCCTTGGAGCGGAAGCCCTCCAGCGGGCCGATGCGGTGCTCGCGCAGCAGCGCCTCGGCCTCGGCCACCTCGAAGGTGCGGCCCGCGGGCGACTTGCCGAAGGAGAAGCCGCAGCCGATGTCGCTCGCGCCGCTGCCCGGCCGGCCGATGCAGGCGTAGCGCCGGTAGTTCTCGCGCACCACGCCGCCGCAGTTCGGGCAGGGCGCGGCCAGCGTCGCGTAGTCGCCCGGCACGGTGTCGCGGTCGTACTCCTTGGCCTTCCTGACGATGTGCTCGGTCATGGCGGCGATCTCGCGCATGAAGCTGTCGCGGCTCAGGGCCCCTTTTTCCATCTGCGCGAGCTTGTACTCCCAGTCGCCGGTGAGTTCCGCGCGGGAGAGCTCCTCCACGCCCAGGCCGCGCAAGAGCGTCATGAGCTGGAACGCCTTGGCGGTCGGGATCAGTTCGCGGCCTTCGCGCAGCATGTACTTCTCGGCGATCAGCCCCTCGATGATGGCGGCGCGCGTGGCGGGCGTTCCCAGGCCCTTTTCCTGCATGGCCTCGCGCAGTTCGTCGTCGTCGATGGTCTTGCCGGCACCCTCCATGGCGCCGAGCAGCGTGGCTTCCGAGTAGCGTGCCGGCGGCCGGGTCTTCAGCGCCTTGGGATCGACCGATTCGGCCGTCACGATCTCGCCGGGCTTCACAAGGACCAGCCGCTTGCCGTCCTTGTCGTCGGCGCCCGGTTCGGCCTCCTGCGCCTCCTTGCCGTAGATCGCGAGCCAGCCGGCCTTGACCAGCACCTTGCCGTCGCTGCGGAACGGGTACTTCCGGCCGTCCCGCTCGACCGTGCTGATGCGCGTCGTGACCTGGTACTCGGCGCTCGGGAAGAACACCGACAGGAAGCGCCGCACCACGAAGTCGTAGAGCTTCTGCTCGGCGTCGGACAGGCCGCTGGGCGCCTGCAGCGTCGGGATGATCGCGAAGTGGTCGCTGACCTTGGCGTTGTCGAAGATGCGCTTGCTGGGCTTGACGTACTGGCCGTCGACCGCCTGCTGCGCGAAGGGCGCCAGGTGCCGCATGCCGCTCGCGGCCAGCATGCCCATCGTTTGCTGGACCACCGGCAGGTAGTCCTCGGGCAGCGCGCGCGCGTCGGTGCGCGGGTAGGTCAGCGCCTTGTGCCGCTCATAGAGGCTCTGGGCGAGCGCCAGCGTGGTTTTGGCCGAGAAGCCGAAGCGTCCGTTGGCCTCGCGCTGCAGCGAGGTCAGGTCGAACAGCAGCGGCGAGGCCTGCGTGGTGGGCTTGCTCTCTTCCGTCACGGTCGCGGGCTGGCTGCGGGCCGCGTCGGCGATCTCGCGCGCTTGGCGCTCGTTCCAGACGCGGTCGGCGCGCTGCTCGGGGTCGGGCAGGCCGTCCGGGCCGGGCGGCGGCTTCCTGAACTGGGGATCGAACCACTTGCCCGGGTAGGGGCCGGTCTCGGCCTGGAAGGTGCCGTGGACTTCCCAGTAGTCGCGGCTGACGAACTTGCGGATCTTCTCCTCGCGCTCCACCACCACCGACAGCGTGGGCGTCTGCACGCGCCCCACGGTGGTCAGGAAGAAGCCGCCGTCGCGCGAGTTGAAGGCGGTCATGGCGCGCGTGCCGTTGATGCCGACCAGCCAGTCGGCCTCTGAGCGCGAGCGCGCCGCATCGGCCAGGCCCTGCATCTGGGCCTCGCTGCGCAGCTGCCCGAAGCCGTCGCGGATCGCCTGCGGCGTCATCGACTGCAGCCACAGCCGCTTGACCGGCTTGCCCAGCGGCTTGCCGCCGCCCGCGTACTGCTCGATCAGCCGGAAGATGAGTTCGCCCTCGCGCCCCGCGTCGCACGCGTTGATGAGCTGCGTCACGTCCTTGCGCTTGGCCTGCTTGACGACGGCGTTGAGCCGGGTCCTGGTCTTGTCGACCGGCTTCAGGTCGAAGCGCGGCGGGATCACCGGCAGGTTGGCGAAGCTCCACTTGCCGCGCTTGACGTCGAACTCCTCGGGCGCCTGGATCTCGACCAGGTGGCCGACCGCGCTGGTCACGACATAGTGTTCGCTCTCGAAATACTCGTCGTGCTTGTCGAACTTGCCCGCTGTCGGCGTGAGCGCACGCACGATGTCCTGCGCCACCGAGGGCTTTTCCGCAATTACCAAAGTCTTCATTTGACCCATCATCCTAAAAATTCGGTCGCTCCGGCATGGAGCCGCTGTCCGCATCCAGCCATCCCGAGACCGGGGCCGGCCGTCCCGGTCCCGGTCCCGGGCGGCTTGCGGCGCCGGAAAGTGGCGGCGGCACGCCATGCGCCCCGCATGGGCATGCCTACAATCCGCGGTTCTCGCGTGTGCGCACGCACCTGCGCACGCGCCTGTGCATATTCAACCTACCAGACTTCGGCGATGCCCTCAAAAACCCCACCGCCCCGTGGCCGACGGCTGCAGACACGCCGCTCGGGCGTGCACGGCAAGGGCGTGTTCGCGCTGCGGGGCATCGCCGAGGGCGAGCTGGTGATGGAATACACGGGCGAGGTCATCGACTGGGAAGAGGCGCTACGCCGCCACCCGCACGATCCGGCGCAGCCCAACCACACCTTCTACTTCCACATCGACGACCAGCACGTGATCGACGGCAACGTCAACGGCAACTCGGCCAAGTGGATCAACCACTCGTGCGAGCCGAACTGCCGGGCTGACGAGGAGGGCGGGCGCGTCTTCATCCGCGCGCTGCGCGACATCGCGGCCGGCGAGGAACTCAACTACGACTACGGCCTGGTGATCGACGAGCGCTACACCTCCAGGCTCAAGGCCGAGTTTGCCTGCTGGTGCGGCGCCGCGCACTGCCGCGGCACGATGCTCGCGCCCAAGCGCCGAAAAAGATGAGGGCCCCCCGGCTTGCCACTTCGTGTGCTTCGCCACCCCCCGAGGGGAAGGCGCGGCCGCCTTGGGGCGGCCCGACGGCGCCGTATGCCGCCCTCTGGCTTGGCAGCGCGGCCACAACCGCGCAGGCGGGCCGCGCATGACCCGCCTCGAATGGCCCGTGCGCGACATCGTGCAGGCGGTGGCGCCGCTGCTGCCGGGCTTCGAGGTTGAGGTCGTTGAGGCAATCGATTCGACCAACACCGAGCTGATGCGCCGCGCCCGCGCCGGGCGCTGCAAGCCGGTGCTGCTGGTGGCCGAGCGCCAGAGCGCCGGGCGCGG
>JAQGLP010000229.1 GCA_028292835.1 Variovorax sp. | reverse complement strand
GCTGGAGCGCGTGCGCGCGCTGATACGACGCCGCGACGCCGGGCACTGCGAGCCGGTGTACGCGCAGCACGGCGTCACCCTCAACCCCGCCACCCACGAGGCCACGCTCCACGGCGAGCCGGTGGCGCTGTCGGCGCGCGAGTGGGCGGTGCTGGAGCCGCTGATCGCGCGCCCCGGCGCGGTGCTGTCGCGCGCCCAGCTCGAGGAAAAGCTCTACGGCTGGAAGGACGACATCAGCAGCAACGCCGTGGAGGTCTACATCCACGGGCTGCGCAAGAAGCTCGGCCCCGGCCTGATCCAGACCGTGCGCGGCCTGGGCTACCTGGTGCCGCGCGAATGAGCGCCATGACAGGCGTCGGGACCACCCATTCGCTGCGGCGGCGCCTGCTGGGCCTTGTCCTGGCCTCCATCCTGCTGGCCGCGCTGGCGCTGGGGGTGACCACCTACCGCGGCGCGCTGCGCGAGGCCGACGCCCTGTTCGACCTGCACCTGCAGCAGATGGCGCATTCGCTGCGCGGCAGCGTGCCGCTGGGCACCACGGCCGACGGCGACTGGGGCGAGGAAGGCTACGACGTGTTCGTGCAGATCTGGGGGCCGGACGGCACGCAGGTGTTCCGCTCGGCGCGCTCGGCACTGCCACCGCGCGCGGTGCTCGGGTTTTCCGACGCCGTGGTGGCGGGCAACCGCTACCGCGTCTATTCGCTGCAGACCCCGCTGCAGACGGTGCAGATCGCGCAGGACATGGACGCCCGCGAGGCGCGCGCCCGGGCGCTGGCGCTGCGCTCGACACTGCCGATGGCCCTCATGGCGCCGCTCCTGATGCTGGCCGTCGGCTGGATCATCACGCGCTCGCTGGCGCCGGTGGAGCGCATGCGCCGCCAGGTGGCCGCGCGCGCCGCCGACGACCTCTCGCCGCTGCCCGAGCACGACCTGCCCGACGAGGTACGCCCGCTGGTGCGCGAGCTCAACCTGCTGTTCGAGCGGGTCGGCTCCGCCTTCGCGGCGCAAAAGAATTTCGTGGCCGACGCCGCGCACGAGCTGCGCTCGCCGCTGACCGCGCTCAAGCTGCAGGCCGAGGCGCTGCAGCGCGCGGACGGCGAGGCCGGCCGCGAGGCCGCCACCTTGCGTCTTTCGCAAGGCATCGAGCGCTCGATCCGCCTGGTCGGTCAGATGCTGATGCTGGCGCGGCAGGAGGCCGGCGCGGATGAGGCGATCGCCGGACCGTCGGCGACGGTCGATCTCGAGGCGCTGGTGCGCGACGCCATCGTCGCCGCGCTGCCGCAGGCCAGCGCCCGCCAGATCGACCTCGGGCTGGCGGCCGCGGAGCCGGTCAGGGTGCAGGGCCAGGCGGCGGCGCTGCACATCCTGCTGGGCAACCTGCTCGACAACGCCATCAAGTACACGCCCGTGGGCGGGCAAATCGACCTCGACCTGGCCCTGCGCGACGGCATGGCGGTTCTCACGGTCGAGGACAGCGGCCCCGGCATTCCCGAGCCGCAACGCGCGCGCGCCTTCGACCGCTTCTTTCGCGCGACCGATGCCAGCGCCGGCGGCAGCGGGCTGGGCCTGGCCATCGTGCGCACCATCGCCGAGCGGCACGGCGCCACGGTGCGGCTCGGTCGCTCGGAGCGACTCGGGGGCCTGCAGGTCGAGTTGCGCTTTCCCTTGCGTTGAAGGGCCAGCCCCGGCCCCGACCGATGTGACGAGGAACGTCGGTCCCACGCTCAGTGCCAGCTAAGTCACGGAGCCTACGCTCTGCGGACGTGACAGATCGGGTCGGGAAGCGTCAACATGCGTGCGTGCCCTGCCCCATGACGAATGGAGTCTTCATGTCCATCCCGAGCTGGTCCCCACAGCGGATTTCCAAGGTGCTGCCATGCGAACATCAGAAGACCTGCCCTGCCCCCAGAGAGGGCAGCCCACGCCGCAGTCCGCGAGAGCCATGACATGAGCCCCCGGATGTGGCTCCCGGTGTGCGCGGCACTCGCTTTGACAGGGTGCTCGACGTACCGGCCCGCCGAGCTGGCGGCCGCGCCGCAGTTTCCTGCCGACATACCGGACGTGACGCTGGGGCGCCCGGAGCGGCCGTTTCCGGCACTGGACCTCCATCCGTTCGACGCGCGCGATGGCCTGGACGTCACCGAGGTCGCCATGCTCGCGGTCGTCAACAACCCGGACCTGCGCGCGGCGCGCGCAGGCGCCAGGATCACCGCAGCCCAGTCGTTTTCCGCCGGCCTGCTGCCGGAGCCGCAGCTCAACCTGACGCGCGATTTCCCGGATGCGCTGGCCAGCGGCGGCTCCAGCGCGTTCGTGGCCGGCGTCAGCTATGCGATCAATGCGCTCATCACCCATGCCACCACGGTGGAGGCAGGACGGCAGGACCGCAGGCAAACGGACCTCAACGTGCTGTGGCAGGAGTGGCAGGTCATCGCGCAGGCGCGGCTGCTGTTCGTGCGCCTGCAGGCCGCCGCGCAGCGCCGGGACTTGTTGCAGCGCACCGATGCGCTGCTGGGCGACCGCTACCGCCGCACGCGGCAGGCGCTCGCCGCCGGCCTGCTGACCCTCGACGTCGTGACGCCGCAGTTCGTCGCGCTGCAGGACGTCGAGCGCCAGCTCCATGACCTCGACCGTCAGGCCAACCAGGCGCGCTTCGACCTCATCGCGTTGCTGGGGCTGGCGCCCGGCACGACCGTTGCGCTGCAGGGCGAGGCCGCGTTCGCGCCCCTCGATGCCGGTGCGATTCGCGCGCGACTGCCCGCCCTGCTGGAACGTCGCCCGGACCTGCAGGCGCTGCGCGCCGGCTATGCGGCGCAGGACGCGCGCTACCGCGTCGCGCTCCTGGGCCAGTTTCCGGCCCTTACGCTCGGCGTGCAGCGCTCGCGCGACACCAGCAACGTCTACTCGCGCGGCTTCGGCATCACTCTGGGCCTGCCGCTGTTCAACCGCAACCGCGGCGAGATCCGGGTACAGGATGCGACGCGCGACAAGCTGCGCGCGGAGTACCAGCAGCGGCTCAACACGGCCGACACCGACATCGAGCGCGTGCTGGCCGAGCAGCGGATCAGCCTGCGGCAGCTGGACGACATCGACGCGGCGCTGGACACGCTGCACTCGGCCGGGGACCGCATGCGCGCCGCCTTCGCCGCGCGCAACGCCGATGCGCTGACGCTCGCCACGCTGGAGATCGCGACGCTCGCCAAGGAAAGCGAGCGCATCGACGCACGGCAGGCCATCCAGGAGCAGCGCATCGGAATGCTCACACTGACCGGCGGCACGGCCTTCGGCGCAGTGCCCGCCACACCCGACCCTGCCCAGGGAGTTCCGACGCCATGAAACGTACCATTGTTCTGAGCGTCGTGGGCCTGGCGGCTTGCGGCCTGGTCGCCTGGCTGTTGCTTCGCCCGGGTCCTTTGGGCACGGCGGCAGGCGCGCCGGCCGCGGCCGCGACCCCGGACGTGGTGGCGGCCGTATCGATGGCGCGCCCGGTGCGCGCGAGCGTTCCGGTCACCGTCGCCGCGTTCGGCGACGTAGCGCCGGGGCAGGTGCAGTCGGTGAGCTTCGCGCGCCCGGGACAGCTCGCGGCGCTTCAGGTGGTCGCCGGCCAGCGCGTGCGCCAGGGCGCATCGCTCGCCCGGCTGACGAGCGATCCGGTCGCCGAGGCGGCATACCGCCAGGCACAGTCCGCCCTGACGCTGGCCGAAGGCGAGGCCCAGCGCACCCAGGCCTTGTTCGCGCTGCAACTGGCCACCACGTCGCAGGTGGAGACCACGCGCAAGGCGGTGCAGGATGCACGCGCCAACGTCGAGGCGCAGCAGAAACTGGGGGGCGGCATCATCTCCGCCGATGCGAAGGCGCCGTTCGACGGCGTCGTGGTCGCCCTCAATGCGGCCCAGGGCGACCGGCTGGCGGCGGGCGCCCCGGTGCTGCAACTGGGCCGGGTCGACCGGCTGCGGGTCAACCTCGGGATCGAGCCGTCCGAGCGCCACCTCCTGCGCGTGGGCGACGACGTCGCGTTGACGGTGCAGCAGTCCGTGGCCGCCACCGCGTCGGGCAACCTCCCGAAGCCCCTTGAAGCCCAGGGCAGCATTGCCAGCCTGCAGGACATCGTGGACCCCAAGACCCAGCTGGCCAACGCTGTGGTCGAGCTCTCCGGCGGGGCCGCGGCGGCGCTGGTGCCGGGCATGCGGGTCAGCGCCCGCATCCGGACAGGCGAGCAGTCCGGCTGGCTGGTGGCGCGCCAGGCGCTGCTCAGGGACGAGCAAGGCGCCTACGTGTTCCAGGTTCGGGACGGGGTCGCCCACCGCGTCGCCGTGACAGCGCTGGCCGAACAGGGCGACCACGTGAGCATCAGCGGTCCGCTGGCCGAGGGATTGCTCGTGGTCACGCTGGGCAACTACGAACTGAGCGATGGCATGAAAGTGCGCGAGGCCCTCCGGTGAGCGCCGGCGACTGGGTGCACGCGCACCGGCGATCGATCCTCTTCTTGCTGGCGCTGGTGACGCTGGCGGGCGCGTTCGCGTCCTTCCAGTTGCCGATTTCGCTCTTTCCCTCGGTGCAGTTTCCCCGGGTCCAGCTCGCACTCGACGCGGGCGACCGGCCGGCCGGCCAGATGGAGCTGCAGGTAACCCGTCCGGTGGAGCAGGCGGTGAGAAGCCTCCCCGGCGTGGTCGGCGTGCGCTCCAGCACCAGCCGGGGCGCGGCGGACGTGTCGATCGGCTTCGCGTGGGGCACGGACATGGTCGCCGCCACGCTCCAGGTCAGCGCCGCCCTGGCGCAGGTCCAGTCCCAGCTGCCGGCCGGCACGCGCGTCACCGCCCGGCGCATGGACCCGACGGTGTTCCCGATCATTGCCTACAGCCTGACCTCCGCCAACGTGAGCCCGACCGCGTTGCGCGACCTTGCCACCTACCAGCTGGCGCCGCTGCTGTCGAGCGTGACGGGGGTGGCCAGCGTCCAGGTGCAGGGCGGCACCACCGAAGAGGTGCGCGTCACGGCCGACCCGCGCCGCCTGCAGGCCTATGGCCTGTCGATGGACGACCTGTCCAAGACGCTCTCCACCGGCAACGTGCTGAGCGCTGCCGGTCGGCTGGAGGACCACTACAAGCTCTACCTGGTGCTGTCGGACACGCGCTACAGCGGCGCGGACGACATCCGTCAGACCGTGGTGGCGACCGGCGCCAACGGCGTGGTGCGGGTGGGCGACGTGGCCGACGTCGCGCGCTCGACCCGTCCGGAGTGGGTGCGCGTGACGGCCGATGGCAAGGACGCGGTGCTGCTGTCGATCCGCCAGCAGCCGGGCAGCAACAGCGTGCAGATCGCCGCCGACGTGGAGGCGGCGCTGCGCAGCGAGGGCGGCAAGCTGCCTGGCGGCGTGCATCTCGCCAACTGGTACGACCAGAGCCAGCTGGTGACGGCGGCGGCGGCCAGCGTGCGCGATGCGATCCTGATCGGCGTGGCGCTGGCGGCCGTCGTGCTGCTGGTGTTCCTGCGCAACCTGCGGGTGACGGCGATCGCGATGGTGGTGGTGCCGGCCGTGCTCTCGAGCACGGTGGTGCTGCTTTATCTGCTCGGCATGAGCTTCAACATCATGACGCTCGGCGGGATGGCCGCGGCCGTAGGCCTCATCATCGACGACGCGATCGTGATGATCGAGCACATCGAGCGCCGGCTCGCCGAAGCGTCGCGCGCCGCCCTTCCCCCGGGCGACGGCGCGGGTGTGACCGGCCCGGTGGCGCGCGCAGCCGTCGAGTTCCTGCGTCCGCTGGCAGGATCGAGCGCCGCCACGCTGGTGATCTTCGCGCCGCTGGCGTTCCTGTCGGGGGTCACGGGCGCGTTCTTCAGAGCGCTGTCGCTGACCATGGCGGCCGGCCTGGCGATCTCTTTCGTCGTCACCTGGCTGGCCGTGCCACTGCTGGCGCAGTACCTGCTGCGCCACCGCAAGCCGGCGGCCAGGGAGGATCGGCTCACCCGCCGGTTCCGGGCGGCCTACCGCCGCTGGCTGCCGGCCGTGCTCGACCGGCCGTGGCCGGTGCTGCTGGCTGCGACGGCCTTGCTGGCGGTCGGAGGCTTTGCCTTCCAGCGCGTGGGCTCGGGCTTCATGCCCTCGATGGACGAAGGCGGCTTCATCCTCGACTACCGCACCGCGCCGGGCACGTCGCTGTCGGAAACCGATCGGCTGGTGCGCCAGGTCGAAACCCTCGTCATGGCCACGCCCGACGTGCAGACCTACTCGCGCCGCACCGCCACGGGCCTCGGTGGCGGGATCAACGAGAGCAACCAGGGCGATTTCTTCATCCGTCTGAAGTCCGGGCCGCGCCGGCCGGTGCAAGAAGTGATGCAGGATGTGCGCGCCCGCGTCGAAAGCCAGGTGCCGGGCATTGGCGTGGAACTCGCGCAGCTGATGGAGGACCTGATCGGCGACTTGACCGCCGTGCCGCAGCCGGTCGAGGTGAAGCTCTACGGCGCCGCCACCGCCGGGCTTCCGGCGGCGGCCCGGCAGGTCGCCGACCGCATCGCGAAGATCCCGGGACTGGTGGGAGTGCGCAACGGCATCAACCCAGCGGGCGACGCCATCGACATCAAGGTCGACCGGGTCAAGGCCTCGGCAGAAGGCCTCGATCCGGACCAGGTCAGCCGCCTCCTGCAGACCTACCTGGCCGGCTCGGTCACCACCTCCTTCGCCCAGGGCAACAAGGTGGTCGACGTGCGCGTGTGGACGCCGCCCGCGCTGCGTGCCACCGACACCCAGCTGGGCGAGCTGCCGCTGCGCGCGCCCGACGGGCACATGGTGCCGCTGCGGCGCATCGCGAGCTTCGAGACCCAAACCGGCCAGCCGCAGATCACCCGCGAGAACCTCAAGCCGATGGTGGCGGTGACGGGCCGCATCGAAGGACGCGACCTCGGCTCGGTGATCGTTGACGTCAAGCGGGCGCTGGCCGGCGCAGGTGCGCTGCCGCCGGGGGTGTACTTCGAGCTCGGCGGCCTGTACCAGCAGCAGCAGGTCGCCTTCCGGGGATTGCTGCAGGTGTTCGCGGCTGCCACCGCGCTGGTCTTCCTGTTGCTGCTGTTCCTCTACGAGAGCTTCAGTCTGGCCGTCTCGATTCTGTGCACTTCCCTGGTGTCGGCGTCGGCTGTCTTCATCGGGCTGTGGCTCACCGGCACCGAACTCAACATCTCGGCCATGATGGGCATGACGATGATCATCGGCATTGCCACGGAGGTCGGCATCTTCTATTTTTCCGAGCAGCAGGAGCGCCTCGACCAAGGCTGGAGCCTGCGGCGCAGCTTGGTGGCGGCCGGTCAGTTCCGCGCACGGCCGATCGTGATGACCACGCTGGCGGCCATCCTCACCCTGCTGCCGCTGGCGCTGGCCATCGGCGCGGGCTCCGAGATGCAGCAGCCGCTGGCAATCGCGATCATCTCCGGGCTGTTCGTCCAGTTGCCGCTGGTGCTGTTCTTCATGCCGGCGCTGTACGGGCTGTTCAAGCGCCATGCCCTGCGGCCGGGAGCCGTTGGTCATCACGAGGATGTGCTTTCCACAACGCCGCGGATCGACGCCGACGCTCCTGAAAGCCCACGATCGGCCTGAACGACCTGCAGTTGCAGCAGATGGCGCACTCGCTGCGCGGCAGCGTGCCGCTGGGCACCACAGCTGACGGCGACTGGGGCGAGGAGGGCTACGACGTGTTCGTGCAGACAAATGCTGGTGCTGGTGTGGCAGGAGGCCGGTGCGGATGAGGCGAGCGACAGGCCATCGGCGACGGTCGATCTCGAGGCGCTGGTGCGCGACCCCATCATCGCTGCGCCGCCCCAGGCCGGCGCTCGCCAGATCGACGGGCTGGGCCTGGCCATCGTGCGCACCATCGCCGAGCGGCACGGCGCCGCAGTGCGGCTCGGTCGCTCGGAGCGACTCGGGGGCCTGCAGGTCGAGCTGCGCTTTCCCTTGCGTTGAAGGCTGCGCCCCTGCGGTCGCGGGCGACAGTTAGGCCTTGCCGGACCAGCCGGGGAGATGCGAACTCTCCTTCGACCGGGCCAGCGCCAGCGCGTCCGCCAGCGCTTTCTTCGGATGCGCCGCCAGGGCCTTCGAGGGAATCACGGCGCGGAAATGATTGGCCCACAGGAATTCAAGAAAGGGAGCGTCCGATTTGGAAAAACCCCCGGCATCGCGAACTTCGCCCGCGAGGCTGCGGTAGGGATCGTCCTTGAGGTCTTTGAAATCGTCCGGCATCTCCCCCAGTTCACGGCGGCGCCCCGTCTCGTCGTAAGGATGGACCCAGCTGTAGTGGTCCAGGAAGATCCAGAAGCTCTGCGGCGTCAGCGCCGACAGATCTTTGGCCACCCCGACCTGCACGGTATCGGATTTCTCCTGCACGAGCGCAGCGGCGGCATGATGATGGTCAAGAATGTAGAACGTCTTGTTGGGCCCGAGCACGGCCGGGAACAGCTCCTGTCGCATCGCCTCGCGCCGGTCCTTGGCGCTCAGTTTTGCCCACGACTTTCGCTTTTCATCCACTTCCTTGAACCCGACTGTCATTTGGGTAGGCCGCAGAGATGAGAGTTTTACTTCTTTAAGTGTC
>JAQGLP010000187.1 GCA_028292835.1 Variovorax sp. | reverse complement strand
ACCGCCGCGACCTGTGGGAGGCCATCGAGGCCGGCGAGTACCCCGAGTGGGAACTGGGCCTGCAGGTGTTCACCCAGGAAGAGGCCGAGAAGTGGAGCTTCGACATCCTCGACGCCACCAAGATCGTTCCGGAGGAACTGGTGCCGGTGCAAATCGTCGGGCGCATGGTGCTCAACCGCAATCCCGACAACTTCTTCGCCGAAACCGAGCAGGTGGCGTTCTGCGCCGCGCACGTGGTGCCGGGCATCGATTTCAGCAACGATCCGCTGCTGGCGGGGCGCCTGCATTCCTACCAGGACACGCAGATCACCCGCCTGGGCGGACCCAACTTCCACGAGATCCCGATCAATGCGCCGGTCGCGCAGGTGCACAACAACCAGCGCGACGCCCTGCACCGGCAGGCGGTACACCGCGGCCGGGTGGCCTACGAGCCCAATTCGCTGGCCGGGGGCTGCCCGTTCCAGGCCGGGGCCAAGGGCTTCGTCTCGTTCCCGGAGCCGGTCGAGGGCGAGAAGCTGCGCGGCAAGCCGGAGAAGTTCGCCGAGCACTACCAGCAGGCCACCCTGTTCTGGGAAAGCCAGACCGACTGGGAGAAGGCGCACATCGTCGGCGCCTTCCGCTTCGAGCTGTCCAAGTGCACGGTGCCGGCGATCCGCGAGCGCATGGTGGCCGGGCTGATGAACGTCTCGGCCGAGCTGGCCCAGCGCGTGGCCGATGGCCTGGGCATTTCGGTGAAAGCGCCGTTGCCCAAGGCCATCGCGCATGCGCAGCCGCCCGAAGTGACCCGGTCGGCCGCGCTGTCGCTGACGGCGCGCCCCGGCGACGGCGGCATCCGCACTCGCAAGATCGCCATCCTGGTGGCCGACGGCGTCGAGGGCGGCTCCATCGCCGCCCTGCAGGCGGCGCTGGTCGAAGCCGGCGCCGTGGCGCGCATCGTCGCGCCGCGCCTGGGCGCCGTCAAGACGACGGGTGGCCAGGCCGGGGCCGCGCCGCTGGAAGCCGATGCCACCTTCGAGAACACGCCGCCCGTGCTGTTCGATGCGGTGGTGCTGCCAGACGGGCAGGCGGCGGTGGAGACGCTGGCGCGAATCGGCAACACGGCCGAGTTCATCGTCAACACCTACCGCCACTGCAAGACGCTGCTGGTGCTGGGCGCCAGCAAGACGCTGATCGACAAGGCCGGCATCCCGGCCACGCTGCCCTCGGGCGAGGCCGATCCGGGCCTGCTGTTCGCGCAGGGCGGCGACATCGAGGCCGCCGCGGCCGCATTCATCGCCGCCGTCGGCAAGCACCGCCATCCGGTGCGCGACCAGGACCCGCCACAGGTCTGAAGCGGCGGCGCCACCCCGTCCGTCGGCGCACGGCGCCGGCGGGCCGGCGGGGAGAGGCCGAGCCGCGGGAGCGCCCCGGCTTGCGCCATTGGCCTACTTCCGCTTTCAAATTCGGCGCATGGGTCACGACGCCGGCGCCCCCCATAGTCAGGCTCACGGCCACCTCCTGAAAGCGCAACGCCATGACGAGCCTCAAGCACCTCTTCGACCTCTGCAAGAAGGCCGTCATGGCCTGGATCGACGACTTCGCGCCCAGCATGGGGGCGGCCATCTCGTACTACACGATGTTCTCGCTGGAGCCGCTGCTGGTCATCGTGATCGCCATTGCCGGCGCGCTGTTCGGGCGCGATGCGGTGCAGGGACAGATCGTCGGCCAGTTGCAGGGGCTGATCGGGCAGGAGGGCGCCACGGCTGTGCAAGGCCTCATCAAGAGTGCCAGCGAGCCGTCCAAGGGCCTGATCGCCGGACTCATCAGCGCCGTTGTGCTGATCATTGGCGCGACCTCCGTGTTCGCCGAGTTACAAAGCGCGCTCGACCGCATCTGGCACGTGCCCGAATCGGCCAAGCCCAGCGGCGTCTGGGCGGTGCTGCGGTCCCGGGTGCTGTCGTTCGGACTGATCCTGGGACTGGCCTTCCTGCTGATGGTGTCGCTGACGGTGAGTGCCGGCGTCGCGGCGTTCGGCAGCTGGGCCGGCGGGTTGTTGCCGGGCTGGGAGATCCTGCTGCAGATTGTGAACCTCGTGATCTCGGTAGGGATCAGCACGGTGCTGTTTGCCATGATCTTCAAGCTGATGCCGACCGCCAAGATCGGCTGGCATGACGTGTGGATCGGCGCGGCCGTCACGGCCGTGCTGTTCGAGGTGGGCAAGATCCTGATCGGCCTCTACATCGGCAAGAGCGGTGTCACCAGTTCGTTTGCCGCCGCGGGCTCGCTGGTGGTGCTGCTGGCCTGGGTGTATTACGCGGCCCAGATCTTCCTGCTGGGCGCGGAGTTCACCAAGGTCTACGCCAGCGAGCACGGCTCCCAGGCCAGTGCCAAGTCGGCGCAGGACGCGGCCGTTCCCACGGCGTCGGGCATGGGGCAGGGCGGGACTGCCGGCGGTACGGCCGACCCCAATGCGCCGCTGGCGGCAGCGACCGCGACCGCAACCGCCACCGCGCCGGTGGCCGGCCTGGCGGGCGTCGCACAAGCCCGCCAAGCGCGCGAGGCGGTCACCCGGCATGTCCAGCCCGAGACCGAGCGCATGGCGCGCCAGGTGGCGCTGCTGGCCACACTGGCGCTGGCGCGCTCGGCGCTCTTGCGCTGGCAGAAGCGCCAGCGCAAGAGCGCCAAGCAGCAGGGTGTCCGGGTGCCATGACACAGGGGGACGGTGAAGGGGTCACCATGGTCCGCGCGTCCCATGTCCTGGCCGGCATCGATTTCATGGCCCCATCGCACGAGGTGGCGCGCTGTCTGATCGGCGTGACGCTGCTGGTCGATGGCGTGGGTGGGCGAATCGTCGAAACCGAGGCTTACGATCGTGAAGACCCGGCTTCGCACAGCTTTTCAGGTCCGACGGAACGCAACGCCGCGATGTTCGGTCCGCCGGGGCGCGCCTACGTCTACCGTTCCTACGGCATTCACTGGTGCCTCAACTTCGTCTGCCGGGAGGAAGGACACGGGGCGGGGGTGCTGATCCGTGCGCTGGAGCCGACCATGGGGCTGGAACGCATGCGCGCGCGCCGGGGCTTGGACGCCCCCGGGCTGCTGTGCGCCGGCCCGGGGCGCCTCGGTCAGGCGCTCGGCATCGACGCGAGCCTGAACGGCCTCGCGCTGGACGCGCCGCCCTTTGCGCTGCTCGGCGTGCCTGTCGGCGAGGCAAGTGTCGAAATCCGGATCGAAAGCGGGCCGCGCATCGGCATTTCCAAGGCCGCCGATGTCCCCTGGCGCTTTGGCGAGCGGGGCTCGCACTTTCTGAGCCGGCCGTTTTCATGGTCGCGCCCGCGCAAGGCGCTCGCCTAGCGGCAAGCCCGCGCGCATGGCAAGCTCTGTACTGCCCGTAAGAAACAAGAGCCGTCATGGAAACCGAAACCGAATTCAAGTTCCACATCCCGTCCGAACGCCTCAAGGCCGTGGAGTCCGCCCTGCGCGGCGCCGCTGCGGTGCGCACGCACCTGCAGGCCCGCTACTTCGACACCGAGGACGGCGCGCTGGCGGCGCACGGCGTCGTGCTGCGCCTGCGCCAGGAAGGTCGGCGCTGGGTGCAGACCGCCAAGGCCGCGGGCGATGGGCCCTTGCATCGGCTGGAGCACAACGTCGATCTGGGCGTGGCGCGCGCCTCGGCGCCGCCGGTGCTCGATGCGCTGCGCCACGCCGG
>JAQGLP010000185.1 GCA_028292835.1 Variovorax sp. | reverse complement strand
TGGGACCGGATGCGCGGCAGCTGGTTGGTGGAGGACGCGCGCGGTGCGCTCGTGCTGCTGACGCTGTGGCCGGTGGCCTTGCTGTTACCGGCCTCGGTGCCGTTCGGGCTCGGGCAGGTATTCGAGCGGGTCGAGGCGGCGCTGGCCGAGTTCCTGATGGACACGCCGTTCCTCGACTGGCTGCCGTTGCGCGAGTTCGAGCTGGAGCCGTTGGTGCCGGCGGTCGAGCTGCTGTGCGTGATGCTGGGCGCACTGGTGCCGTGCCTGCTGGCGTTCGCGGTGAGCCGCTCGGCAGCGCGGCGCGCCGTCCTGCTGGCCGCGACGCTGGCGGTCGGCGTGCTGGCGAGCGCGCTGTCGGCCGGCCTGAGCTACGGACCGGTGCATGCCTGGGTGTGGTTCACCGCGCCGGTCGGCGCGGGCCTGGCGGCAGCGGTGGTGGTGGGGGCGGCACTGCTTTTCGCGCCGCGCCGCCTGTGCGCGGTGCTGTTGCTGATGGCGCTGCTGGTTCACCTCGGCCTGCTCAACCAGGCGCCCGAGAGTGCCTACTTCGCGCAGACGCTGGCCACCTGGGAGCAGGGGCGTTTCATCCGCTTCAACGGGCTGGCACAGTGGCTGGGCTGGCTCTGGCCCTATGCCACGCTGGCCTACACGGCGGTGATGCTGTCGAGACACCGCCACGAAACCTAGAATCGCCCGATGCCCACATCCAACCCCGTAGCGCCCGCGGCGCACCGCGCCGGCGAGGGTCCGGTGCCCCCCCACTACTACCGGCGCCAGATCTTCTTTTGCCTCAACGAGCGCAAGGGTGGCGAGGACTGCTGCGCTCTGCACGGCGCGCAGGCCGGCTTCGAGCGCTGCAAGTCGCGCGTCAAGGCGCTCGACCTGGCCGGCCCGGGCCGGGTGCGCGTGAACAAGGCCGGCTGCCTCGACCGCTGCGCCGGCGGCCCGGTCGCCGTGGTCTACCCGGAAGGCGTCTGGTACAGCTATGTCGATGCCGACGACATCGACGAGATCGTCACCTCGCACCTGCGGGACGGCCAAGTGGTCGAGCGCCTGCTGCTGCCGCCCGAGATCGGCCGCTGAGCGGAGGCAGGGCCCAAAACGCCTGTGGCTCCTGTCCCGTGGGCGTATGCAGCTATCAATTCAGTAGCAGTCACCATGAACTCCCAGACCGAAAAGATCCGCCTCCAGGGCGCCGCCGGCGTCATCGAGGCGCTGCGCGACGCTCCGGCCGCCGCTTCCGCCACGCCTGCCGTGCCGGCGCGCGGCGTGGCCGTGATCGCGCACCCGCATCCGCTGTTCGGCGGCACCATGGACAACAAGGTCGTGCAGACGCTGGCCCGCGCCTTCGTGGCCTGCGGCTGGACCGCGGTGCGCTTCAACTTCCGCGGCGTCGGCGCCAGCGAGGGCGCGCACGACGAGGGGCGCGGCGAGACCGAGGACATGCGCGCCGTCATCGAGCAGGTCGCGCCCGGCGGGCCGCTGGCCATCGCCGGCTTCTCCTTCGGCGCCTTCGTCGCGAGCCGCGCCGCCGAGCCGCTCTGGGCCGTGCGCGAGATCCCCAAGCTGGTGCTGGTCGGCACGGCGGCGTCGCGCTTTTCCGTCGCGGACATCCCGTCCGACGCGCACGACCGCACGCTGGTGGTGCACGGCGAGGAGGACGACACGGTCCCTCTGGCGGCGGTGCTCGACTGGGCGCGGCCGCAGTCACTTCCTGTCACAGTGGTGCCCGGGGGCGGACATTTCTTTCACGGACAATTGCCGCTCCTGAAAAGCCTGGTCATGCGCCATCTCGGCGCGCCCTGAAGCCCCCACCGCATCTCCCTGTTGCTTCCCGCGTTGCTTTCCTTCCTTCATCCGTTCCGTGTCTTTCTCCACGCTCCCATGATCCGTTTTTCAAAGGCGCTCCGCGCGCTGGTGTTCGCAGCCCTCGCCCCGTTTTGCATTGCCGTGTCGGCCCAGGTGCCGGCGGCGCCCGAGGTCGCCGCGCGCAGCTACCTGCTGATGGACGTGACCGCCAACCAGCTGCTGGCCCAGAAGGACATCGACACCCCGGTCGAGCCCGCCTCGCTGACCAAGCTGATGTCGGCCTACATCGTGTTCGATGCGCTCAAGGCCAAGAAGATCACCCTCACGCAAACCCTGCCCGTGAGCGTGCGCGCCTGGAAGACGCCGGGCTCGCGCATGTACATCGACCCGAAGATGCAGGTGCCGGTCGAGGACCTGATCAAGGGACTGATCGTGCAGTCGGGCAACGACGCGACGGTGGCGCTGGCCGAGGGGGTGGGGGGCACGGTCGAGCATTTCGTCGAGCTGATGAACCAGCAGGCGCAGGCGCTCGGCATGAAGAGCACGGTCTACAAGAACCCTGAAGGCCTGACCGCGCCGGGCCACACCACGACGGCACGCGACCTCAGCATCCTGGCGACACGGCTGATGCGCGACTTCCCCGAGTACGTGCACTACTACGCCATCAAGAAGTACCGCTACCCGGGCACGCCCTCGACCAACGACACCAACCGCAACCTGCTGCTGTTTCGCGACCCGACGGTCGACGGCCTGAAGACCGGTCATACCAACGCGGCCGGCTACTGCATGATCGCCACCGCCAAGCGCGACTTCCCCAACCTCACGGGCGGGCGGCGCCTGCTGAGCATCGTGCTCGGCGGCACCAGCGAGAACGCGCGCGCCAACGAGTCGGCCAAGCTGCTGAACTGGGGCTACACCGCCTACGACGCGGTGCGCCTGTTCGAGGCCGGCCAGCCGGTGGCGACGCCGGCGGTCTGGAAAGGCAAGGGCGACACCGTCAAGCTGGGCCGTCCGGAGGCCATCGTGGTGGCCGTGCCCAGCGGGACGGCCGGCAAGATCAAGACGCAGGTCGCGCGGCCCGACCCGCTGGTCGCGCCCTTTACCAAATACCAGCCGATCGGCACGCTCAAGATCGCGCTGGGCGATCAGCCGCTGGCCGATGTGCCGCTGGTCACGCTCGAACCGGTCGAGCAGGCCGGCGTGCTGGGCCGCGCCTGGGATTCGGTGCGCCTCTGGATCAAGTAAAAGGGCTCGCCCCCAGGCTTGCCCACTTCGTGTGGCCGCCTGTCCCCTGCCGGGGGCAACACCAGCGCACCAGCGGCCCGGCGAAGCCGGTTCTGCGGTGTTTCATGCACAGAGCTGCCTTCGGCACTCCAGCGCCCCTCAAGAGGGGGAAAGCCTGGGTGTGTTATAGTCTTTGGCTTTTCGGAAAATTCCGAAGGGTTTCACGTTTTCGTCATTTCCCGGTCGGTTCACGCCTTGGGCCGGGGTGTTTTGGGACTTATTCATACATGCCAACCATCAATCAACTGGTGCGTCAGGGTCGAGCGGTCGAGACGATCAATTCGAAGAGCCCTGCCATGCAGAACTCGCCGCAACGCCGCGGTGTCTGCACCCGCGTCTACACCACGACGCCCAAGAAGCCCAACTCGGCGCTGCGCAAGGTCGCCAAGGTGCGCCTGACCAACGGCTTCGAAGTCATCTCCTACATCGGCGGCGAAGGCCACAACCTGCAGGAACACAGCGTCGTGCTGGTTCGCGGCGGCCGGGTCAAGGACCTGCCCGGCGTGCGCTACCACATCGTGCGCGGCTCGCTCGACCTGCAGGGCGTCAAAGACCGCAAGCAGTCGCGTTCCAAGTACGGCGCCAAGCGTCCCAAGAAGGCCTGAGTCCTTCTGTCAGAACACGGTGTCCGGCGCGCCTTGGCGGGTGTGCTGGACGAAGTGACCCGTTGTCCGGGTCGAGTAAGTGAGGGCTCCCATGGGCTCTCGCGGTGCCGCTGAAGGCACCAACTGAAGCAAAGAGGTTAGAAACATGCCACGTCGTCGCGAAGTCCCCAAACGTGAAATCCTGCCGGACCCGAAGTTCGGCAATGTCGAGCTGTCCAAATTCATGAACGTGATCATGGAAGGCGGCAAGAAGGCGATCGCCGAGCGCATCATCTACGGCGCGCTCGAGCAGATCGAGAAGAAGAACCCGGGCAAGGACCCGGTCGAAGCCTTCACCATGGCCATCAACAACGTGAAGCCGATGGTCGAAGTGAAGTCGCGCCGCGTCGGCGGCGCCAACTACCAGGTGCCGGTCGAAGTGCGCCCGGTGCGCCGCCTGGCGCTCTCCATGCGCTGGATCAAGGAAGCCGCCCGCAAGCGCGGCGAGAAGTCGATGGCCCTGCGCCTGGCCAACGAGCTGATGGAAGCCACCGAAGGCCGTGGCGGCGCCATGAAGCGGCGTGACGAAGTGCACCGCATGGCCGAAGCCAACAAGGCGTTCAGCCACTTCCGCTTCTAAGCCGACGGCTTTGCCTTGGTACAAACGCAAGGCCGCTGGCATTTCGTGCCTGCGGCCTTGCATTGATTGAGGCCTCAGAAAACCTGTCGGGCCGCGCCGCTGCGTGGGGCCCTTCACTCGAACAACGCGATCACTCAAGGATTCCCCATGGCTCGCAAAACCCCCATCGAGCGCTACCGCAATATCGGTATCTCGGCCCACATCGACGCTGGCAAGACCACGACGACCGAGCGCATTCTTTTCTACACCGGCGTGAACCACAAAATTGGTGAAGTGCACGACGGCGCGGCCACCATGGACTGGATGGAGCAGGAGCAGGAGCGCGGCATCACGATCACCTCGGCCGCCACCACCTGTTTCTGGAAAGGCATGGCGGGCACGTTCGACGAGCATCGCATCAACATCATCGACACCCCCGGCCACGTTGACTTCACCATCGAGGTGGAGCGCTCGATGCGCGTGCTCGACGGCGCCGTGATGGTGTATGACGCCGTCGGCGGTGTGCAGCCTCAGTCGGAAACCGTCTGGCGCCAGGCCAACAAGTACAAGGTACCGCGTCTGGCCTTCGTCAACAAGATGGACCGCACCGGTGCCAACTTCTTCAAGG
>JAQGLP010000183.1 GCA_028292835.1 Variovorax sp. | reverse complement strand
TCGACCACCTGCACCGCATTCACACCGGCCAGCGTGAGGTAGAGGGCCTTGCCGTCGTGGCCGAACTCGAGATCGCGCGGCGGCTTGTCCAGCGCGAGGGTGCCGACGACCGCGTGCTTGCCGAGATCGATCACCTGCACGGCAAAGTGCCCCGGCTCCTGCGAGGCGACCCAGGCCTGCCGGCCGTCGGAGCGCACCGCGATGGTGTGCGGCTTGGCCACGGCCACCGTGGTCGCCACCGCGTGCGTGGCGGTATCGATGAAGGCGACGCGATCCGCGCCGTTCACCGCCACCAGCAGCCAGCGGCTGTCGGGAGTCACCGCTAGGCCCTGCGGTCCGTTGCCCACTTCGATGGTGCGCGTCACGGTGTCGGTCGCGGCGTCGATCTCGCTCACGCCGGACGCCCCCGCGCCGCTCACGTAGACGCTGGCGCCGTCGGGCGCGATGACGATGCCGTCCGGCCCGGCGGCCACCGGCACCGTGGCGACGACACGCGCCGCACCCGTGTCGATCACGCTGACGGTGTTGTCCTTGAAGTTTCCGACGTAGGCCTTGGGGCCCTCGGCCAGGGCCGATGTGGCCAGAACGGCGAGCGCGACGGCGCACGCCCGCATGGAAGGCAGCTTCATGTGCGACTCCTGTGTGGTTGGAGGGGAACGGAACAGAATCTCCATCACGCATGACGCACGGCAGGCCCTGTGTATTCCCGGAATTCCTGGAATAAGTGGGCTCCTCTCACCGTCATGCCGGGGGAAGGAAGCCCTTGACCGACCGCACCCGCCAGTTCGAGGCCGCCACCTTGACGCATCTGCCCGCCGCCTACAACCTGGCGCGCTGGTTGCTGCGCGATGCGCAGCAGGCCGAGGACGTGGTGCAGGAGGCCTATCTGCGCGCCTTCCGCTTTTTCGACGACCTGCGCGGCGGCGATGCCCGGCCCTGGCTGCTGGGCATCGTGCGCAATGCCTGCTACGACTGCATGCGACAGCAGCGCCATCGGGCAGGCCAGGTCGAGTTCGACGAGATGCGCGACAGCGACGGCAGCGGGCCGACCATGGCTTCATGGCCGGACGGCAGCGTCGACCCGGCCGTCCTGTGGGAACGGCACGCCCGCAGCGGTCGCGTCAACGCGGCGATCGAGGCGCTGGAGCCGGCCTTCCGGGAAGTGATCGTGTTGCGCGAGCTGGAGGAAATGCCGTATGGGGACATCGCGCGGATCGCCGGCATCCCTCTCGGGACGGTGATGTCGCGCCTCTCACGGGCCCGGGCGTTGCTGCGCGAGGCGCTCCAGGCCGAGATTCCGGCCGCGAACACAGGAAGGAGGCGCGATGCAAACGCCTGAAGACGACGCCCTGGGCACGCTGATCCGGCGCGAGGCCACGCGACACGCTGCACCGGCCGGACTGGCCGGGCGCATCCTGCACGATGTGCGTGCCGTGGCCGTGGCCGCATCGGTTCCTGCAAACGGGACGCATCCGGCCACCCGGTCACGCTGGCGCCGCTGGCTGGAGGCAGCCTCCCTGTTCGGCGCCGGGGCCGCCACGGCCTGGGGCCTTGCGCTGAGCCTGCTCGTGACGTCGCCGCAGGCGCTGACGCTCGACGCCGTGGCAGCCGGCCATGTGCGTTCGCTGATGGGTTCGCACCTGACCGACGTGGCCTCTTCCGACCGCCACACCGTCAAGCCCTGGTTTGCCGGCCGGATCGATTTTTCGCCGCCGGTGGTCGACCTGGCGGCGCAAGGCTTTCCTCTGACCGGCGGCCGGCTGGACTACCTGGACAACCGGGCGGTCGCCGCGCTGGTCTACCGGTCCGGCCCGCACACCGTCAACCTGTTCGTCTGGCCGGCCGCCGGCCGCCAGGACGAGATGCCCACGCTCGCGACCCGGCAGGGCTACAACATCGTGCACTGGCGACAAGCCGGCATGCAGGCCTGGGCAGCTTCGGACCTGAACGCCGCGGAACTGCAGCGCTTCGCCGGGCTGGTGCGCGAGCGGACAGGGGCGCCGGACGCGGGGCCGTAGTCCGCGGCCGGACCCCGGTCAGAGGACGGTCGTGCGCGCGTCCTCGAGCCGCGCCACGGCAACCTGCGGGTCGGCCACCTCGACGATCAGCGCGTCGTAGCGCTCGTTGGCCAGTTCGACGACGACCGCGCGCTCCGCCCGGTGCACGTCCCAGAAGATGCGCTTGCCGTCCCGGTAGAAGGTTCCCGCAATGATCACGCCCGGCACGTGGGTGCCCGGCAACCGGAACCCCTTCCACCAGCCGTGCGCAATGCCGGGGTCGGCCCGCACCCCGCGAATGTGCTGAAGCGGAATTTCAAGGCGGCTCTTGAGCGCCCAGAGCCGGTGCAGCCCCTGCACCTCAAACACCGCCACCGCGCCCTGGATCGAAATCTCAACCATGTGGTGAATGCTCCTGCAGAACGACGCTTCGCGGTGCGTGGAGCTTGGACGCCCTCAGCAGCCGAGCAAATCCGCCAGCGCGCCGATGTCGCGCGCATGCAGCGTGTTGTCCGGGCGCGGCGACACATCCTTGGGTCGGCCGGCGCCGAACTCGAGCGGCCGCTCGATGTAGGCCGTGCGCAGGCCGCAGCCGCGCGCGGCCGCCAGGTCGTCGTGGTGTGCCGCGGCCAGCATGACCTGGCCCGGATTCACGTCGAACACCGTCGCCGCGCCCAGGTAGACGCGCGGATCGGGCTTGTAGACCTTGAACACCTCGGCCGACAGCACGCAGTCCCAGGGCAGGCCGGCGCGCTTGGCCATCTCGGTCAGCAGGCCGATGTTGCCGTTCGAGAGCGTGCAGACCGTGTAGCGGGTTTTCAGCCGCGCGAGGCCCGCCACCGCGTCGGGCCAGGCCGGCAGCCGGTGCCAAGCGCGGTTGAGTTCGCGCACGGCCGCCTTGTCGAGTTGCGTCACGCCGAACTCGCGCAGCACGCCGTCGAGGATGCCGCGGTGCAGTTCGTCGAGCAGCGTGAAGCCACCCTCGCCCGCCCCGATGCGCTCCATGACCTGCCGCATCGCCGGCACGTAGCCCGCGCGCCAGGCCAGCGCGAAGGCGCCGCCGTCGATGCCGGGCACCATCCGCTCGACCTCGGCCGCAATGCCGCCGTGCCAGTCGACCACGGTGCCAAAGACGTCGAAGGCAATGACTTTCAGGTCGGAGGGATCGAAATCCTTTTCCATGATGGGTCCGGTCGGGTCCGCTTTCCGGAGCACGTTCAACGCGCGAGTCCGCTCGCCTCGCGCGCCAGCGTCTCGATGCGGCCCCAGTCACCCGCCACCACGGCGTCGTTCGGCACGATCCAGGAGCCGCCCACGCAGGCCACGTTGGCGAGCGCCAGGAACTCGGCCGCGTTGCCGGCATGGATGCCGCCCGTGGGGCAGAACTTCACGTCGCCGAACGGGCCCTGCCAGGCCTTGAGCATCGCCAGCCCGCCGGCCTGCACCGCCGGGAAGAACTTCAGTTCGGCCAGGCCGTCTTCCTGCGCCAGCAGGATCTCGCTGCCGGTCGCCACGCCCGGCAGCAGCGGCAGGCCGATGTCGCGGCAGGCCTGCCCGAGGGCGTGGGTGTAGCCCGGGCTCACGCCGAAGCGCGCGCCGGCGCGCACTGCGGCCTGTGCGTCGGCGGCGCTGCGCAGGGTGCCCGCCCCGGCCACGGCTTCGGGCACGTC
>JAQGLP010000170.1 GCA_028292835.1 Variovorax sp. | reverse complement strand
AATACACGCCAGCCATGAACCGATGGACATTGTCCAGGCGCGGCGAGGTCTCGGGTTGGCCCAGGAACAGCTGCAACGCGCCGCCGGCCATGGCGATGGCCGCGACCAGGAGGAGGGCAATGCGCACCACCCACTGGCTTGCAAGGAGCGGATCGTCACCGGACATGGCAATGTTTCCTATGGAGCGGCCTGAGGTTGGCCAAAAGGCGCCGACGACGGGCGCAGCCCTGGCGGTTACCCCGGCGCAAGGGCTGCGCCCGTGGACGCCTCAGTTCTTCTCCGGCATTGCGGAAGAGTGGTGGCTTGTAATCAGCCATTGCCTTCCGTCCCATTTGTAGGTGTATGTGTAGCGTGCCTTGACTTGAGCACCCGTGGTGCCGAAGGTGAAGGTGTAAAGCCCGGCATCGACCGCGGTGTTGCAGCCGATCTCGATGGTTCTGGAATCGATCTTGCCGACGGGCTTGTTTTCGAGGAAGTGATGGAAATAGTCCTCCTTCTCGGCGGCTGTGAGTCGCGGCTTGTTCGATACGGTGGGAAGAAGGACCGAGCGGTCGGCGTAGTTGGCGACCACTTGGTGTGGATCGCCGGTTTGCAGCGATCGATTCCATCGGTCGAACAAAGCCGCGATTTCCTGCTCACTGGCTGCCCTGCAGACTTCTGTTCGTGCCGATGCGGCTCCGGGCCCGGATGGAGCTGACGCGCAGCCTGAAAGAGCAACCGCGAGAACTGCTGACAGGACATAAGAATTTCTCATGGGCAATCTTTCGATGGTGGTTGGAAAACAGGGCGAGCCAGTATGGCCCGCTGCAATGCAGGGTGGGTGAATTACCTGTTGGGTTGCGCAGGCCATTTTGCGAAGGCAAAGAGCCAGAGCAAGACGATTCCCATCAAGGGAACGAGCGACAGGACGACCCACCAGGCCGAAAATCCCGCCTTCCTTGCGGCGGGGATGAACAGAAGGTTGGGCAACAGCAGGTTGGGCAACAGCAGAAGGAGGGGAAGAACGATTGACCCATGCCAGGTTGAGAAGCTGCCCATGTTTATGGCTCCCTGGATGCGATGGAGGGTTGCGGCCATTCGCGGAAAGAAAGCAGCGCTGCAAGGACGATGCTGCCGACGAGTGGAATGATGACAAGGAGCGACAGTGCGGGGTTGAACCCGGCACGCGAGCAGATGCGCCAAAGCGGTATGACAAACAGGACAACAAAAACGACAAATGCCATGTTTTCTCCTGGTTGAACAAAGCAGCCCAACCCTTGAATCAAGACGAACTGCGAAGCGGCTTCGACTTGAATGAATGGTCAGGGGCGCCCAAGGAATTCGTCTCGCTCCTGCCCATGATGTTCTCGCTGGCCCGAGGAGGTCAACGGTTTTGTCCCCAGGCGGCTTCCACGTGCCGAGAGGGTGCAGCGTCGGACAAGGACCACGCCGGATCGCTCCCTGGGCGGATGACGGCTTGTGTTGTCCTCGGCAAAGCTGGCGCCATCGGCCTTTGGCCGCCATCGGGACTCACATGCGAAATCCTTGGCTAGCGAAAAATCCGTTCATGAGCGCCTGGCTCAGTACGGCCAACAAGGTGGCGGGTTCGGCCCGCGGCCAGGCGACCGCCGCGGCGAAGCGCCAGGTGACGTCGGCGCAAAACGACCTCGCCAGGCAGATCACCGATTTCTGGAGCGGCAAGCCGGCGGCGCCGGCCCGGAAAAAGAAGCGCTCCTGAACGCTGAGGCAGGGCCAGCCTATTTGGCGGCCTCAATTCTCATCCGCGCATTGGGCGTCTCGCCGAATATCTCCGGCGCGTAGAGCGCCTCGACGCGGCTCGGGGGCAGGGCGAAGTCGCCGGCGTTGTTCAGGCGCACGGTGTATTCGATCTTCGTCACGCCCTTGGGCAGGTATTCGTAGTAGCTGCGGAAGGTCTCGAAGCCGCGCTCCTCGAAGGCGGGCCAGCCGGCGCCGGAGAAGGCTTTTTCGCCCTGCATGGCGATTTTCGAGTCGCGACCCAGGCCGCCGCCCAGGAGGCCCGCGCCCCCGGGGAGCGGGTCGGTGATGGCGACCCAGCGCATGTCGGCGCTGGCATTGACTTCGAGCGTCACGCGCAGCACGTCGCCCCGCGTGTACCTGCCGGCACTGGCCTGCTGGACCGGGACGTAGGTCTTCCTGATCGCATAGCCGGCCGCAAAAGGCGCCTTGAGCGGCACGGCGGCGAGCGCCTGCAGGGTCAGCCAGGGGCTGCCGCTGCCCTGCTGCGTCACCACCAGGGTGTCGCGCGCCGCAGGCGTGCCCCAGGGCAGGAACAGGGTGTTGTTGCGCAGGCCGCCGGGCGCCGCGGGCGCGCCGGACAAGGCCGGGCTCGGCGCGCCGCCCGCGTCCCCGGTCTTGGCGCGCTCGACCTTGCTCCAGTCGACTTCCGCCCGGACGGCGCCGAACTGCGCCGCCGTGATGCCGGCCACCGGCGCGCTCTCGAACTTCCTTGAGAACTTCTCCAGCGCCAGCCCGCCCCACAGGTTGGCGGTGGTGGTGGGCCAGGCGCCGCCCTGCTGGCGCGCGATGAAGCCGCTGGCGAGCCTGGATGTGTCGTCCTTCCAGGCCGGGTCGTCCAGCACGGCGAGCAGCAGCCGCCCGGCGTTGACGTCGCCGTTGGTCATCAGCCACCACCAGCGGTCGTCCTGCTCGGTGCTGAAGACCAGCCGGCTGCCCTGGTACGACAGCCGGGCCTGCAGGATGCGGGTGGCTTCGTCGATGCGCTGCTGGCGCCGGGGTATGTCGGGCAGGCGCTTGAGGAGGCTGAGCCAGTCGATCACCGCGCCGGTCGGCCACTGGTTGGGCGCGATGACAATGCCGCCGAGCAGGCGCGCCTGGGCATGGCCGTAGCGCGACAGCGCCTCCAGCGCGGCGAGCTTGCGCACGTCCAGGTCCTTACGCGGGCTCCAGAAGTCGCGCTGGATACGGCCCTCGACGAAGGCCAGCAGGCCGCGCTCCATCGGCGCACGCACCGCCTCGGGCAGCGCGAAGGCGGCATCGAGCGCGGCGGCCTCGTGCGTGGCGGCCAGCAGGTAGGCCGTCAGGGTGTCGCTGCCGTGGCTGGCGTCGCCGTCCCGCGGCGGGAAGTAGCTGGCCAGGCCGTCGCTGTCGAGGTAGCCCGGCAGTTGGGCCAGCAGCGCCTGCCAAGCCTTGCCGTCGCGCAGGGCCAGCGACTTGCTGGCCTGCTGCTCCAGGCAGCTGTAGGGGTAGGCAGCGAACCAGTCGCGCACGCCCGCGAGCCCGTCGGCCAGCCGGGACTGCACGGACAGCTTCAGGCCGCCGCGGCCGGGCAGGGCGTCGGCGGGCAGGGCCACGTCGAGCGTGAGAAGGCCGTCGAGCCGCGCCAGCGTGGCTTGGCGCACCGTGAGCGGCACCGCGGGCACGAGGCGCTGGCGCACCTTGAGCGCATCGTGTGCGCCGCCCAGGGTGTCGCGGGCCTCGATGTCCCATAGCAGGACGTCGGCGCGGGCGGCGTCCGGCTGCGCGGGCGCCGTCACGTCCCAGGCCAGCTCGCGCGATTCGCCGGGCGCCAGGTCCGCCGTCTGCGGCTTCGGGGCCGCGCCCGCGTCCGGCGGCGAGGCGCGCAGCGCCGCCTCCACCCGCATCGCCCTGGACGTGGTGTTGCGCAGCGTGACCTGGGCGCGGAAGCGGTCGTCCTCGCGCACCAGCGGCGGCAGGCCGCTGATGATCTGCAGGTCCTGCGTCGCCTGGATCGAGGTCTGCCCGGTGCCGAACAGGCCGGTGCCGGCGTCGGCCACGGCGACGATGCGGAAGGTGGTCAGCGCGTCGTTCAGCGGCACCGTCACCACGGCTTGGCCGTTCGCGTCGAGCACCAGCCGCGGGTTCCACAGCAGGAGCGTGTCGAGCAGCTCGCGCGTTGCGGCCTTGCCGCCGCCGCCGCCCGCCGGCACCGCCTTGCGTCCGTAGTGGCGCCGCCCGACGATCTCCATCTGTGCGGTCGAGGTGGCGACGCCCCAGCTGCGCCGCCGCAGCATGGCTTCGAGCAGGTTCCAGCTGTCGTTGGGCCTCAGCTCCAGCAGCGCCTGGTCCACGGCCGCGAGCGCCACCTCGGCGCCGGCCGCGGGCTTGCCGTCGGGCAGCCTGGCGCTGACGGTGACCCGCGCCGTGCCGCGCACCGGGTAGCGGGGCTTGTCGCTCGCCACCTTCACGTCGAGGCGGTGCGGCTCGTCGCCGACGCGGATCTCGGCCACCCCGAGCCGGTAGGCCGGCTTGCTCAGGTCGACCAGCGCGGTCGGCGCCACGTACTCCCTGCCTTCGTACCGGAAGGCGCTCCACCACTCGCGTGGCGCCCTGTAGCCCCAGGTGAAGAAGCTGTACCACGGCACCTCGTGCAGCCGCCCGCGCAGCGCCAGCACGCTGACGTACACGTTCGGCCCCCATTCGGGCCGCACCTGCAGGCTCACGGTCGGGTCCTGCCCGTTGATCTGCACCACGTGGGTTTCGAGGACGCCCTCGCGCTCGACCGACACCAGCGCCGTCGCCATGCGAAACGGGCTGCGCACCTGGAAGCGGGCGATCTCGCCCGGCCGGTAGCTCTTTTTCTCGGGCAACACGTCGATGCGGTCGTGGTCCTCGCCGCCGAACCACAGCTCGCCCTGGCGCGTCACGTAGACCGAGCTGGCGGCCAGGCTCGCATGGCCGTCCCTGTCCCGGGCGGTGGCGATCAGCTCGACCTGGCCGGCTTCCTTCAGCGCGACCTCGCACGAAAGCAGCCCGCGGGCGTCGCTCCTGCCGCCGCACACGGCGCCCAGGTCCCGGGTGTCGGTCCTGTTGTCGTAGGTGTAGAAGCCGCCGACCAGGCGCTTGCGGCTGGTGGTGGTGGTGCGCGCCACCGCCCGCACCTCGATCGGCACTCCGGCCAGCGGCCGGCCCGCGAGGTCGAGCGCCAGCGCCTGCAGCCCGAGCTTTCTGTCGACCGACACCCAGCCCTCGGTCCTGAGGCCGGCGACGACGGCCGCGGGCCACAGGGTTTGCGTGCCGCGCAGGGTCTGCACCTCGCCGCTGGGGTCGGAGTAGCTGGCTTCGAGCAGCAGCTCGCGCGGCGCCTCGGCCGGGGGCAGCGGCCCGATCGTCACCTTGCCGGCGCCGCTCTTGTCGAGCGTGAGCGGCAGCTTGTCGGCCACCACGCG
>JAQGLP010000118.1 GCA_028292835.1 Variovorax sp. | reverse complement strand
CTCCTTCATCGCGAACGACACGCGGCTGGGCCCGAAGCAGCGGATGCAGATCATCACGGGACCGAACATGGGCGGCAAGTCGACCTATATGCGGCAGGTCGCGCTGATCTGCCTGCTGGCCTCGGTGGGTTCCTACGTTCCGGCGCAGGCCTGCCGGCTCGGGCCGCTGGACGCGATCCACACCCGGATCGGCGCGGCCGACGACCTGGCCAACGCGCAGTCGACCTTCATGCTGGAGATGACCGAAGCCGCGCAGATCCTGCACGGCGCCACGGCGCAGAGCCTGGTGCTGATGGACGAGATCGGCCGCGGCACCTCCACCTTCGACGGCCTGGCGCTGGCCTCTGGCATTGCGGCCCACCTGCACGACAAGGCCCAGTCGTTCACGCTGTTCGCCACCCATTACTTCGAGCTGACCGAGTTCCCGGCCAAACACCACTGCGCCGTCAACATGCATGTGAGCGCCACCGAGTCGGGGCGCGACATCGTCTTCCTGCACGAAGTGCGGCCCGGCCCGGCCAGCCGCAGCTACGGCATCCAGGTGGCCCGGCTCGCGGGCATGCCGGCGGCGGTGGTCAACCACGCGCGCCAGGCGCTCGAGGCGCTGGAGGCGCAGCAGCTCCAGAACCGCGCGCAGGTCGACCTGTTCGCGCCGCCGCCCGCGGTCGAGGCGCCGGCGGCCAGTCCGGTGGAGGCGGCCCTCGCCGCGCTCGACCCCGACGCCCTGAGCCCGCGCGAGGCGTTGGAAGCGCTCTACAGCCTCAAGAAAAAGCTGCGAGCGCCCGAGCGCGAACCGACATGAGCCCGCCTGCCCTCCCCCCTGTCGTCTTCTCGCACGGCAACAGCTTTCCGGCCAGCACCTACCGCGTCATGCTCGACAGCCTGCGCGAGCGCGGCTTCGCGGTCTGCGCCATCGAGAAGTTCGGCCACGACCCGAAGTACCCCGTCACCGACAACTGGCCTCACTTGGTGGAGCAGCTGGCCGATTTCGCGCAGCAGGCGATGCGGCAGGCCGGGCAGCCGGTGTTCCTGATCGGGCATTCGCTTGGCGGCCTCCTGAGCCTGATGTGCGCCGCCCGGCACCCGGCGCTGGCCCGGGGCGTGCTGCTGCTCGACTCGCCCGTGCTGGGCGGCTGGCGTGCCGGCACGCTGGGCCTCGTCAAGCGCACCCCGCTCATGAAGAGCTGGTCGCCCAGCGTGGTGAGCCGCCGTCGCAAGAGCAGCTGGCAGGACCGCGACGCCGTGTTCGCGCACTTTCGCGGCAAGAAGGCGTTCGCCCGGTGGGACGAGCAGGTGCTGCACGACTACATCGACCACGGCACCGACGAGCGCGGCGACATGCGCGCCCTCAGCTTCGAGCGCGAGGTCGAGACCGCGATCTACGACACCCTGCCGCACAACCTGGGCGCGCTGCTGCGCCGCCAGCCGCTGAAATGCCCGGCCGCCTTCATCGGCGGGCGCCAGTCGCGCGAGATGAGGCAGGTCGGCATGGCGATGACCGAGCGGGTCACCCGGGGCCGCATCATGATGCTCGACGGCACCCACCTGTTCCCGATGGAAAAGCCGCTCGCCACGGCCGCCGCCGTCGAGGCGTCGCTGCGCAACCTGCTGGGCTGACCGGACACACCGGCCGCGTTCGGCGCGGCGCGCCGCCCGGCTACTCCGCCCAGACCACCATGCCGCTCCACGCGGTGGCCAGCACCACGATGCCGAACGCGATGCGGTACCAGGCGAACGGCACGAAGTCGTGCGTGCTGATGTACTTGAGCAGCCAGCGCACGCACAGCCAGGCACTGACGAAGGAAAACACCAGCCCCACCATGAAGAGCGGGATGTCGGCCGCCGACAGCAGCGCGCGCTCCTTGTAGAGGCTGTAGACGCCGGCGCCGATCAGGGTCGGGATCGCCAGGAAGAACGAGAAATCGGTCGCCGCCTTGCGCGACAGGCCCAGCAGCATGCCGCCGATGATGGTGGCGCCGCTGCGGCTGGTGCCCGGGATCATCGCCAAGCACTGCACCAGGCCGACCTTGAGCGCCTCCCACGGCGTCATGTCGTCCACGTGCTCGACGCGCACCGAGCCGGGCGCGCGGCGCTCGGCCCACAGGATGACGAAGCCCCCGAGGATGAAGGTGCTGGCCACCACCAGCGGTGTGAAGAGATGCGCCTTGATCGCCTTGCCGAACAGGAGGCCCAGCACGACGGCCGGCAGAAAGCCGATCAGCACGTTGAGCGCCAGGCGCCGCGCCTTGGGCTGGCGCGGCAGCGCGACGACGGTCGAGTGGATCTTCTGCCAGTACACCAAGATCACCGCGAAGATGGCGCCGGTCTGGATCGCGATGTCGAACACCTTCGCCTTGTCGTCGTCGAAGCCGAGCAGCGAGCCCGCCAGGATCAGGTGGCCGGTCGAGGAGATCGGCAAAAACTCGGTCAGGCCCTCGACGATGCCCATGATGGCCGCCTTGACCAGCAAAACAATATCCACGCTTACTCCTTGAAAGAGCGCCGATTATGGCGAGGCCAGGCCCGCCCACCCGCCGCCCAGCGCCTGGATCAGCGCCACGGCCGCCACCTGGCGGTTGAGTCGCACCTGCGCCAGGGCGCGGCGCGCGGCCAGCGCGGTGGCCTGTGCCGTGACGACGTCGGTGTAGCTGACCTGCGCGGCGCGGTAGCGGTTCTGGATCTGCTGCTCGACCAGGTCGGCGGCGACCGAGGCCTGGCGCAGCAGCTCTTCCTGCTGGGCCAGGTGGGCGGTCGCGGTGAGCTGGTCCTCGACGCCCTGGAAGGCGCCCAGCACGGTCTGGCGGTAGCGCGCCGCCGACGCCGCCTGCGCCGCCCTGGCCTCGTCGATGCGCGCGCCGATGGCGCCGGCGTCGAACACCACCTGGGCGGTGGCAAGCCCCAGCGACCAGAGCGTGTTGGGGGCACTGAACAGGTTGGGCACGCTGCTGGCCGAGCGCCCCAGCGAGGCGTTGAGACTCAGGCTCGGGAAGTAGGCGGCGCGCGCGATGCCGATCTGAGCGTTGGCGGCGGCCACGGCACGCTCGGCGGCGGCGATGTCGGGGCGGCGCTGCAGCAGCGTGGACGGAATGGCCAGCGGCACATCGGGCACGCGGATGGACCAGTCGTCCTTGGGCTCGATGGCGAAGTTGGCCGGCGCGCGGCCCACC
>JAQGLP010000269.1 GCA_028292835.1 Variovorax sp. | reverse complement strand
TGGCCCGCGGCTGCGCGACAGCCAGGTCTTCGGCTTCGAGTCCTGGGCCAAGGAATACCGTGGCGACCTGGGCATCGCGCTCAGCGACGTCTACGGCATGGACGCCTTCCTGCGCGACTTCGACATGTATTTCTGCAAGCTCTTCGACGGCGCGCGGCATGACAGCGGCGACCCGTTCCAGTGGGGCGAGCGCATGCTGGCGCACTACATCGCCAACCGGGTCGATCCGCTCACCAAGACGCTGATCTTCAGCGACGGCCTGACGGTGCCGCGCACCATCGAGCTGTACCAGCGCTTTCGCGGCCGCTGCCAGCTGGCCTTCGGCATCGGCACCAACCTGACCAACGACCTCGGCTACGAACCGCTGCAGATCGTCATCAAGATGGTGCGCTGCAACGGCCAGCCGGTGGCCAAGCTGTCCGACACGCCCTCCAAGAGCATGTGCAACGACGAGAAGTACCTGGCCTACCTGCGCCAGGTCTTCGAGATTGCCCCCCCGGCCCTGACGCCGGCTCATGCGGCCGTGCCCTGAGGTGCAGGCGTCCCTGGCCGGTTTGAAGGCTCGCCCGGGTTCCCGATGCCGGGTGCCGGCCCCAGCCCTTTGGCCCATGGCGCTGGCATGGATGCTGTGCCCCGGTACCGTGGCCGCGGCCGAGTTCGACGGCGCCCGGCTGTCGCCGCTGTGGGGGGTGCCGTTCGCCGGCCTGCTGCTGTCGATCGCGCTCATGCCGCTGGCGGCGCCGGTGTTCTGGCACCACCACCACGGCAAGGTGTCGGCCGGCTGGGCGCTGGCTTTCCTGCTGCCTTTCGCGCTGGTGATGGGCCCCGGCACGGCCGGCGCCGAGCTGGTGCACGCGCTGCTGGCGGAATACCTGCCCTTCGTCATTTTGCTGACCGCGCTGTTCACGGTGGCCGGCGGCATCCACATCCGCGGCAACCTGCACGGCAGCCCGGCGCTTAACACGGGCCTGGTCGCGATCGGTGGCGTGCTGGCCAGCCTGATGGGCACCACCGGCGCCTCGATGCTGCTGATCCGCCCGCTGATCCGCGCCAACGACAACCGCCGGCACAAGACGCACGTGGTGGTGTTCTTCATCTTCATCGTGTCGAACGCGGGCGGCTCGCTCACGCCGCTGGGCGACCCGCCGCTGTTCCTGGGGTTCCTGAAGGGCGTGGACTTCTTCTGGACCCTGAAGAACATCCTGCCCGAGACGCTGCTGGTCGTCGGCGCGCTGTTGGCCCTGCTGTTCCTGCTGGACCGCTGGTTCTACAGGAGGGAAGGCACGCTGCCGGTCGACCCAACGCCCGACACGCGCCGCCTGGGCTTCGACGGCGCGGCCAATTTCTGGCTGCTCGGCGCGGTGGTGGCGCTGGTCCTCCTGAGCGGCTTCTGGAAGTCGCCGGTGGCGCTCGACATTTACGGCACCAGCGTCGGCCTGCCGGGCCTGGCGCGCGATGCGGGGCTGGTCGCGATCACGCTGCTGTCGCTCAGGCTCACCCCGTCCCGGGTGCATGCGGACAACCAGTTCGGCTGGGCGCCGATGGCCGAGGTGGCCAAGCTGTTCGCGGGCATCTTCCTGACCCTCATCCCGGTCATCGCGATGCTCAAGGCCGGCACGCAGGGGCCGTTCGGCGCCCTCGTGGCCGCCGTGACGCGCCCCGACGGCACGCCCGACGCGGCGATGTACTTCTGGGCCACCGGCCTGCTGAGCTCCTTCCTGGACAATGCGCCGACCTACCTGGTGTTCTTCAACACCGCCGGCGGCGACCCGCAGGCACTGATGACCCCGCTGGCGCCCACGCTGGCCGCCATCTCGGCCGGTGCCGTCTTCATGGGCGCCAACACGTACCTCGGCAACGCGCCCAACCTGATGGTCAAGGCCATCGCCGAGAGCCGGGGGGTGCGCATGCCCGGGTTCTTCGGCTACATGGGATGGTCGCTCGTTTGCCTGATGCCGCTGTTCGTTCTCGTTTCCTTCGTTTTCTTCCGATAGACCTTCCAACCCGCCACCGCCATGTCCAAACCGCACGTTCTCATCACCTGCGCCGTGTTCCCGGAGACCATTGCGCGGCTCCAGCGCCACTTCGAGGTCGAGTCCAACCAGGACGACGCCGAGTGGAGCCCGGCCGAACTGATCCGGCGGCTGCAGGGCAAGCAGGGCGCCTTCACCACCGGCAGCGTCCGGATCGACGAGGCGCTGCTGGCGGCCTGCCCGGACCTGAAGATCTGCGCCAACATGGCCGTGGGCTACAACAACTTCGACGTCGACGCGATGGCGCGCCACGGCGTCACCGCGACCAACGCGCCCGACGTGCTGACCGAGACCACCGCCGACTTCGGCTTCGCGCTGCTGATGGCCACGGCGCGCCGCATCACCGAGAGCGAGCACTTCCTGCGCCGCGGTGAGTGGAAGAAATGGCGCTACGACATGTTTGCCGGCGCCGAGATCCACGGCGCGACGCTGGGCATCCTGGGCATGGGCCGCATCGGGCAGGGCATCGCCAGGCGCGGCGCGCTGGGCTTCGGCATGAACGTGATCTACCACAACCGTTCGCGGCTCGACCCGGCGCTCGAAGCCGAGTGCAGGGCGCGCTACGTCGGCAAGGAAGAGCTGCTGAAGTCAGCCGACCACCTGGTGCTGGTGCTGCCGTATTCGCCGTCGTCGCACCACGCCATCGGGGCGGCCGAGCTGGCGCAGATGAAGCCGACCGCCACGCTGGTCAACATCGCGCGCGGCGGCATCGTGGACGACGCGGCGCTGGCCGAGGCACTGCGCAACGGGACGATCGCCGCCGCCGGCCTCGACGTGTTCGAGGGCGAGCCCACGGTGCTCCCGGCGCTTCTCACGGTGCCGAACGTGGTGCTGACGCCGCACATCGCCAGCGCGACGATCCCGACGCGCCGCGCCATGGCCGAGCTGGCGGCCGACAACCTGGTTTCGTTTTTTGAAGGAAAAGGGCCGATCACGCCCGTCCTGCCTGCGCAGGGCGCTACAAAATAGAGAGCAGGGCGTGTCCGTGACCGATTTGGGATTCTGGCTTCTCCTGGCCCTTGCGGCCGTCAACCTCGCCCTCCTTGCCTGGCTGCTGCTGCGCCAGCCGCCACCGGACGCGCGGCATGCCGAGTTGCTGGGGGCCGTGGTCTCCGCGGGGGAGCGCACCGCGCGCGAGTTGCGCCAGGAACTGGGCGAGTCGTCACGCGCCGCGCGCCAGGAACTGGGGCACAACCTCGCGAGCTTCCAGGCCGCGCTGGTGCAGCAGGGCGCCGAGGCGACGCGCACGCAGAACGCGCAGTTCGATGCCTTCGCGCAGCAGCTTTCCCTGCTGCAGAAGTCGCTGGCCGACACCCTGGCCACCCAACTCCAGGGCCTGGCCGAATCGAACGCGCGGCGCTTGGCCGAGGTCCGCCAGACGATGGAGGCCCAGCTCGCGCAACTGCAGCAGAGCAACAGCACCAAGCTCGACGAGATGCGCCGCACGGTCGACGAGAAGCTCCAGACCACGCTGGAGGCGCGCCTGGGCGAAAGCTTCAAGCAGGTGGCCGACCGGCTCGACCAGGTGCACAAGGGGCTGGGCGAAATGCAGTCGCTGGCGATCGGCGTCGGCAGCCTCCAGCGCGTGCTGACCAATGTCAAGACGCGCGGCATCTTCGGCGAGGTGCAGCTGGAGGCGCTGCTCGAACAGGTGCTCACGGCCGAGCAGTACGGCAAGCAGGTCGAGACCAAGCCGCGCAGCGGCCAACGCGTCGATTTCGCGGTGCGCTTTCCCGGGCGCAGCGACGACGGCGCGCCGGTGTGGCTGCCGGTGGACGCCAAGTTTCCGCGCGACGACTACGAGCGCCTGCTCGACGCCCACGAGCGTGCCGACGCGCCGGCGGTCGAGCTGGCCGGCAAGGCCCTGGAGGCGCGCATCCGCACCGAGGCCAAATCGATCGCCGAGAACTACCTCGCGGCGCCGCACACCACCGACTTCGCGATCCTGTTCCTGCCGGTCGAGAGCCTGTATGCCGAGGTGCTGCGCCGCCCGGGTCTGATGGACGCCGTGCAGCGCCAGCACCGCGTGACGCTGGCCGGTCCGACCACGCTGCTGGCCATGCTCAACAGCCTGCACCTGGGATTCCGCACGATGGCGCTGGAACGCCAGGCCTCCGAGGTCTGGAAGGTGCTGGGCGCCGTCAAGACCGAGTTCAACCGCTTCGGCGAATGGGTCGAGCGCGCCAGGGAGCAGGTCGCCAAGGCGTCGGACACGCTCGACAAGGCCGACACGCGCCAGCGCCAGATGCGCCGCGCGCTCAAGAGCGTCGAGGCGCTGCCCGAGGTCGAGGCACAGGCCCTCCTGCCTGCCGTCGAGGCCGACGACGACCTGACCGCATGATCCGTATTGCTATCGAATCCATGGCTGCAAGCGCTCGCAGTCCGGGCGCCGCGGCCGGTTTCGACCCACAAATGCTTCGCGTTGCAACGGCCGCGACGTGGTCCGGCCGGCCATGACCCGCGAGCTGCTTCGCCTGATCGCCGCGCAGGTCTGCCTGCACGCTGCCATGACCGGCACGCGGCTGGCCGCGCCGCTGCTGGCGCTGCGCGAGGGCCACAGCGCGGCGGCGGTCGGCGTGCTGCTGGCGCTGTTCGCGCTGACGCAGGTGTTCTTGGCGCTGCCGGCCGGACGCTTCGCCGACCGCCACGGGCTCAAGCGGCCGCTGCTGATCGCGGTGACGGCCGCGGCCGGGGGGGCCGGACTGGCGGCGGCGCTGCCGGTGTTCGCGGTACTGTGCCTGGCCGCGCTGCTCACGGGCGGCGCCACCGGCATCGCGATCATCGCGCTGCAGCGCCACGTCGGGCGCGCCGCCGCCGGCCCGACGCAATTGAAGCAGGCGTTCAGCTGGCTGGCGATTGCGCCGGCCGCGGCCAACTTCGTCGGGCCGTTCGCCGCCGGGCTGCTGATCGACCACGCCGGGCGCGCCGCCGGCGACCTGACGGGCTACCGCGCCGCGTTCCTGCTGCTCGCCCTGCTGCCGCTCGCGTGCTGGCTGCTCGCGCGCGGCACGGCGGAACTCCCCAACACCCGTCCGCCCGCCGACGGCCCCCGGCCGCGCGCCTGGGACCTGCTGAAGGAGCCCTTGTTCCGGCGTCTGCTGTTCGTCAACTGGCTGCAGTCGGCCTCGTGGGATGTGCACACCTTCGTGCTGCCGATCCTGGGCCATGAACGCGGCCTGAGCGCCTCGATGATCGGTTCCATCCTGGGCGCCTTCGCGGTGGCGGCGGCGGGCGTGCGGATCGTGCTGCCGCTGGTGGCGTCGCGCGTCAGCGAGCGCAGTGTGATCACGGCGTCGA
>JAQGLP010000028.1 GCA_028292835.1 Variovorax sp. | reverse complement strand
CGCCACCTCGGCCGCGCCCGCTGCCAAGGCTGCGCCCGCGCCCGCGATGCCGGCCAGCACGGCCGCGTCTTCGACGCCCGCCGCACCTGCCGCACCCGCCACCACGACGGCCGCCGGGAAGGCGCCTACCGCGCAGCAAGGCAAGATGGCCACCTGCAACAAGGATGCCGGCGAGAAGAAGGGCGCCGATCGCAAGGCCTTCATGAAGGAATGCCTGTCGACGGCCAAGCTGACGCAGCAAAGCAAGATGAAGACCTGCAACGCCGATGCCAAGACCCAGGCCCTCAAGGGCGACGCGCGCAAGACGTTCATGAAGGGCTGCCTGAGCAACAAGTCGGCCGCCTGAGCCGGGTTCAACCGCCCTGACGCAAAAAAGCCCGCGCGGCGCGAGACCCGCGGGCTTTTCCTTCCGGGTCCGGAACCGGCGTGCCGGCTATTTGCCGAAGCCGCGCGCCAGAAACACCGCCGCCAGCGGAATCAACGCGATCAGGTGCGCCTGGGCCATGACCAGCCCGCGCGTCTTGCGGATCTCGGCCTCGCCCGGCAGCGCGCCGCCGGCGCGCAGCGCCTGGCGCCAGCGCCGGTAGCGCAGCGTCGGGAAGATCGACAGCACCGCGACGGCGACGAAGAGCCCGAGCTTGACGTGCAGCAGCGGGTTGCTCCAGTACCAGGCCGTGCCCTTGACGCCCCACCAGGTGCGCGCGATGCCGGTGGCCAGCACCGCGAGCGCCGCGATGCCGTAGACCGTGTCGACCCTGGCGAGGCGCTCGACCACGGCGGCGTTCAGCCATTGCACGCGGCACAGCGCGGCCTCGCTCGAAATGAAGACCACCATCGTCAGGATGGCCAGCAGGTGCAGGTAGGCGAGGAGGGCTTCGAGTGTCATCGGGCGTTCGGAGGGGTGGGGTGGGATCGCCGTCATTGTGTCAAACGTGCCGAACCCTGCCGGTTGCTATTGATTCGATAGCTGCAGATGGCCGCCCTGCGGGCGTCTTGGGCGGTTTCGTTCCTAGACGCTGCCGCTCCAGAAGTCCGGCCGCGCGTACTGCTCCTTCAGGTAGTCGATCCACAGCCGCACCCGCAGCGCCAGGTGCTTGCGTTGCGGGAACACCGCGTAGATGCCGTTGGGCTGCGCCGCGAAATCGTCGAGCAGCGGCACCAGCAGGCCCGCGGCGATCTCGGCCTCGACCTCCCAGGTGCTGCGCCAGGCGATGCCATGGCCGGCCAGGCACCAGTCGTGCAGCACCTGGCCGTCGGAGCAGTCGAGCGGACCGCCCGGCTTGAGGTAGGCGATTTCATGGCCCCCCTTGGCGGCCGGCACCCGGAACGCCCAGCCGCGCGTCTGCGAGGCGTCGCTCGACAGCGTGAGGCAGTCGAAGCGCGCCAAGTCGTTGGGATGCGCGGGCGTGCCGTGGCGCCGCAGGAACCCGGGCGTGGCCACGCAGCGGCGCCGGTTGTCGGCCAGCCGGACGCTCACCAGCGAGGAGTCGGGCAGGTCGCCCACGCGCACCGCGCAGTCGTAGCCTTCGCCGGCCACGTCGATCACGCGGTCGCTCAGGTTGAGCGAGATCGTCACGTCGGGATGCAGCGCATGAAAGCTGGGCACCAGCCGTGCCACGTGGCGCCGGCCGAAGGCCGCTGGCGCCGTCACGCGCAGGTGCCCGCAGGCCTTGACGCCGCCGGCGCTGACGCTGGCCTCGGCGTTGGCGAACTCGGTCAGCAGGCGCTGGCAGTCCTCCAGGAACGCGCTGCCCTCGTGCGTCAGCGTGATGCGGCGCGTGGTGCGCAGCAGCAGCTTGACGCCCAGACGCTCCTCCAGCGCGTCGATGCGCCGCCCCATGATTGCCGGCGCCACGCCCTCGGCTTTGGCCGCCGCCGTGAGACTGCCGCGCGTGGCGACGGCGACGAAGGTGGCGAGTTGTTTGAAATGGGCCATGCAGCCATCTTGCCGCAGCGCACGGAGGCCGAGGCCGCGCCAGGCGCGGAAGCGGCACAACCGGCGGACTTACCCGCCGGCGATGACCCGGCGTGCCGCCAGCGCCGCGATTTCGTCGGCACCGTAGCCGACTTCCTGGAGCAGCGCGCCCGTGTGCTCGCCCAGCATCGGCGGCTGCAGGCGGACACCGGGGCGTTCGCCGCCGAGCGTGAAGGGCAGCAGCGGCACCCTCGACGTGCTGCCGTCGTTCATGCGCACCGGGGCCAGTCCGCCGGTGGCGTTCAGGTGCGGATCGTCGAACAGCTCCTGCGGCCGGGTGATGGGGGCGAAGGGCAGTTCGTTGCGCTCGAACACGGCGCTCAGCTCTGCGGCGCTGTAGGCGGCCAAATGCGATCGCAGGAGCGGCATCATCCAGCCGCGCGCCAGCACGCGGTCGTTGTTGGTCGCGAGGCGGGGGTCGGCCAGCAGCTCCCGCAGCCCGAACGCCTCGCAGAACACGGCCCATTGTTGATTGCTGACGGCCGCCAGGAAGATCTGCTCGCCGCCCTTCACCGTGAACACGTCGTACACGCCCCAGGCCGAGATACGGCTGGGCATCGGGTCGGCCGCCTTGCCGGTCGCGGCGAACTGCAGCATGTGCTGCGCGACCAGGAAGATGTTGTTCTCGAACAGCGCCGACTGCACCTCGCAGCCCCGGCCGGTGAGTTCGCGCTGGCGCAGCGCGGCCATCGCGCCGATGGCGCCGAACATGCCGCCCATGATGTCGTTGACGCTGCTGCCCGCGCGCAGCGGGTCGCCTTCGCGCCCGGTCATGTAGGCCAGCCCGCCCATCATCTGCACCACTTCGTCAAGCGCGGTGCGATGGTCGTACGGCCCCGGCAGGAAGCCCTTGTGGCTGATGTAAATCAGTCGCGGATCC
>JAQGLP010000004.1 GCA_028292835.1 Variovorax sp. | reverse complement strand
ACGCCGCGCACACCGTGCATCCGCTGGCCGGCCAGGGGCTCAACCTCGGGCTGGCCGACGCCGCCGCCCTGGCCGCCGTCCTGAAGGACCGCGAATACTGGCGCAGCGTGGGTGACGCCCGCGCGCTGCGCCGCTACGAGCGCGAGCGGCGCGCCGACGTGCTGGCCATGAGCTTGGCGACCGACGGCCTGCAGCAGCTTTTCTCCTACAGCGCGGGGCCGCTGCCGGCGCTGCGCAACTGGGGCATGCGCGGCTTCGATCGCACGCGCCTGCTCAAGGGCTGGCTCGCCGGGCAGGCCATGGGGCTGCGCTAAGGGCCGCCTTGGCGCCTGCGCGCCCTGGTGCGATGCCCGCGCTTTTCCGCCTGCCCTGAACTTCCTGGCTTCTTTCTCCTCGGAACCCCATGACCCCTCTTCGCACCCTGCTCGCCGCCGCCGCCGTGGCCACCCTCGTCCCGGCGCACGCCGGCGAGGCCGAGATCCGAAAGAACCTGGCGGCCACCATCCCGCAGTTCGCGAAGATCGACGAGGTCGCCAAGACGCCGATCGCGGGCCTCTACGAAGTGCGCGTCAACGGCACCCAGCTGTTCTACACCGACGCCGACGGCAGCTACCTGCTGCAGGGCAACCTGATCGACGTCAAGGCGCGCAAGAACCTGACCGAGGAGCGCGTCGAGCAGCTCAGCGCGATCGACTTCGACAAGCTGCCGCTGCAGGACGCCGTCAAGACCGTGCGCGGCAACGGCAAGCGCAAGCTGGCCGTGTTCGAGGACCCGAACTGCGGCTACTGCAAGCAGTTCGAGCGCGACCTGGTCACCATCGACAACGTCACCGTCTACCTGTTCCTCTACCCCGTGCTCGGGCCGGACTCGGTCACCAAGGCCAACAACATCTGGTGCGCCAAGGACAAGGGCAAGACCTGGAGCGACTGGATGGGACGCGGCGTAGCGCCCGAGGGCAAAAGCTGCGACACCGCCGCCGTCGAGCGCAACCGCGCCTTCGGCCAGAAGTACAACATCACCGGCACGCCGACGCTGTTCTTCGCCGACGGCACGCGCGTTCCGGGCGCGATTCCCGCCGCGCAGGTCGAAAAGCAGTTCGCCGCGATCAAGTGATGGAGCGCGTCGCGATACGGACCCGCCGGCCCGCCGGGCTGGCGGCGCCGGCCGTTCACTGCCGCATCGAGTGCGCCGACCGGCACGCCCACCTGTTCGCGGTCACGCTGACCATCGAGGCGCCCGCCGCCCGGCAGCGCGTGTCGCTGCCGGCATGGATTCCGGGCAGCTACCTGGTGCGCGATTTCGCCCGGAACCTGCAGGGCCTGCGTGCCATGCAGGGCCGGCGCAAGGTCGCCCCGACGCAGCTCGACAAGCACAGCTGGCAGCTCGACTGCGAAGCCGGACGGCGGCTCACGCTGCGCTACGAGGTCTGCGCCTACGATCACTCGGTGCGCACCGCCTGGCTCGACGCGGAACGCGGCTTCTTCAACGGCACCAGCGTCTGCCTGCAGGTCGAGGGGCAAACCGACCAGCCGCACGCGCTGGAGGTCGTTGCTCCTGAATTGACAGCAGGACACGCTCCCTGGTCGTGCGCCACCGCCCTTCCCGGCGTCCAGCTCGACGCGCAGGGCTTCGGCACCTACCGCGCCGCCGACTACGACGAGCTGGCCGACAGCCCGGTCGAGCTGGGCGCCTTCTGGAGCGCGACCTTCGATGCCTGCGGCGTGCCGCACCGCTTCGTGGTGGCGGGCGCGGCGGCGTCGTTCGACAGCGAGCGCCTGATCGCGGACGCGAAGGCCATCTGCGAGGCGCAGATGCGCTTCTGGCACGGCGAGCAGGTCGGCCGGCCGGGCGAGGAGGGCCAGGCGCCGCACGACCACTACGTCTTCATGCTCAACGCGGTGGACGACGGCTACGGCGGCCTGGAGCACCGCCACTCGACGGCGCTCATCTGCAACCGGCGCGACCTGCCCCAGCTCGGCGTCCGCAAGCAGCCCGAGGGCTACACGACCTTGCTGGGCCTCATCAGCCACGAGTACTTCCACACCTGGAACGTCAAGCGGCTGCGGCCGGCCGAGTTCGCGCGCTACGACTACGCGCGCGAGAACTACACCCGGCTGCTGTGGCTGTTCGAGGGCTTCACCAGCTACTACGACGACCTGCTGCTGCGCCGCGCCGGGCTGATCGACGACGCGGCCTACCTGCGCCTCGTCAACAAGACGATCAACGGCGTGCAGCAGGCGCCGGGTCGCCAGGTGCAGTCGGTCGCCGAGGCCAGCTTCGACGCCTGGGTCAAGTACTACCGGCAGGACGAGCAGACCCCCAACACCACCATCAGCTACTACACCAAGGGCGCGCTGGTGGCGCTGTGCCTCGACCTCACGCTGCGTCTCGAGGGCCGGGGCACGCTCGACGACGTGATGCGCCTGCTGTGGACGCGCAGCGCTGGCGGGCCGGTCGACGAGGCCGAGGTCGCCGAGGCGCTCGCCACGGTCGGCGGGCGCTCCTATGTCCGGGAGATCGCCTCCTGGGTGCACTCGACCGACGAACTGCCGCTGGCCGAGCTGCTGCGCGCCCACGGCGTCGCAGTGCTCGACGACCCGGCGCAGCGCGCGCAGGAACTCGGCCTGCGCGTGGCCGAGGCGAACGGCGGCGTGCGGGTCACGGTGGTGCTGCGCGGCGGCGCGGCCGAGCAGGCC
>JAQGLP010000498.1 GCA_028292835.1 Variovorax sp. | reverse complement strand
GCTATCGCGCGGCCAGCTGTCGTCAGCACGGCGCCGCGCGGGACTCTGTCGAGCAGTTCGAAGCCAATCGCTTCCTCGAGCTGGCGCACGCGTCGACTCGCCGCCGAGGGCACGATGTGCGATTGCGCAGCAGCGCCCGCCAGACTGCCTGCGGCCTCCAGCGCGGAAATCAGTTTGAGAACCCTAAGGCTCAGCACGTCGTAAAGCCGGGAAGGGGCTGCTCGCTTCATTGCATCCTCTGAGATTAGATACACGCGGCGGAGCGTAGCGGGAAATTGGCAGGGTCGAATCTGGCACCGCAATACCGGGCCGTCTCCTTTCAAAGGATCTCCCGGACGTGACATTTGGGCAATGTCTCGGTGCAGAAATGTTAATCGACTTGGCCGGAAGCGCTCTCCATACTTCCCGTTCCTTCCATATTCCACCGGAGACCAGGAAAGCCATGCACCACGTCACCAATCTGCGCGATGTTCCACTTGAGGATCGGCCGCACGCGCGAGGCGGCCTGTTCCACAACTACTCGTTGCTGCACGGCGAAGAAGGCACCCCTGAGAATTTCTACCTGCAGCTGGCAAGCACCTATGGCGACTTCGACTCGCCGCGCCATCGGCACAACTTCGACCAGGTGCGGCTGCAACTCGAGGGCGAGGTCGACTTCGGCCGCAATGGCGTGATGGCGCCAGGGACCGTCGGGTACTTTCCGGAAGGCGTGTACTACGGCCCGCAGAGCGTGCCCAATGGCAAGTCGAAGGTGCTGGTGCTGCAGTACGGCGGCGCCAGCGGCAGCGGCTACGTGGCGGAAGCCAGGTTGCAGCAGGGCATGGCCGAGCTCAGGAAGACCGGCACCTTTGAGAAGGGCGTGTACAAGACCCACGACCGCAACGCGGCCAGGCGCAACCAGGACGGCTATGAGGCCGTGTGGGAACACGTCAACGGCAGGCCGCTGCACTATCCGGAAGACCGCTACCTGACGCCCTTGTTCATGCGCCCCTCGGCGTTCCAGTGGCGGTCGACCGATACCGCCGGCGTCGAGCGCAAGCACCTGGGCACTTTCGCCGAGGGCAGCACGCAGATCGCAATGCTTCGCCTGGCCTCGGACGCCAGCTACGAGGTGCGGGACCGAACCTTGCTCTTCGTTCTGGGTGGAGAAGGCCGCGCGGGCGAACACGCCTGGGAGACTCACTCGGCGATGTACAGCGGCGCGTCGGCCTCGCTCATCACGGCACACAGCCCCTGCGAGCTGCTCGAAGTGCAACTGCACCGCCACTGAACCGACAACACGACAGCACCCAGGAACCAAGATGCGATTCTTTCAGCATAGAGTGAGGCAGGCTATCGCGCCGGCACTGGTCGCGATTGCGGCCTGCGTGGGGGGCGCGGCCTTTGCCGATGCCTATCCCTCGAAGCCGATCAAGATGGTCGTGCCGTTCCCGCCGGGCGGCGGCTTCGATGCCATTGCGCGCCCCTTCGCCGAGAAGCTGGGCGGCGTGCTGGGCCAGGCCGTGGTGGTCGAGAACCGCGCCGGCGCGGGCGGCAACATCGGCGCCGAGTCGGTCGCGCGCTCGGCAGGCGACGGCTACACGCTGCTGTTGGGCAACGACAACCTTGCCACCAACCCGAATGTCTACAGGAACATCAAGTACGACTCGCTGAAGGACTTCGTTCCGCTGGGCATGGTCGCCACCATTCCGATCGCGATTGCCGTCAACCCGAATGTCAAGGCCACCACCTTGCCGGAGCTGCTGGCGCTGTCGCGGACCATGCCGCTGAACTACGGCACTCCGGGCATCGGCACTTCGCCGCACCTGCTGGCCGAGATGGTGAGCTTCTCGAACAAGGCCAAATTCGTCCACATCCCCTATCGCGGTACGGGGCTCGCGATCACCGATGCGATCGGCGGCCAGATCGAGATGGTGGTTGCGCCCGCGAGCGCCGTCGCCCCCCACATCCGGTCCGGAAAACTGCGCGGCGTGGTCGTTCTCAGCGGCGAGCGCTCCCCGCTGCTGCCCAACCTGCCCGCGGTATCCGAGACCGGCCTGAAGGGCATCGAATACGACATCTGGTATGCATTGTTCGCGCCGGCCGCCACCCCTGAACCCGTGGTGCGCAAGCTGCGCGATGCGACCCGGGTCGCCATCGCCCAACCCGGATTTGCCGAGAACCTGCGCGAGCTTGGAATCCAGGTGAAGCCCGGCCAGACGACCAACATCACCGAGCTGCTGAAGACCGATTTGGCGCGGTGGAAGGCCGTCGTGGACAGAACCCCGATCGTCGCGGACTGAGAGCGTCCACCGATGACGACGCTCGACACCCCCGTGCCCTCCACGCCATCGCTCGATGCCCGTTATGAGATCGAAGACGGCGCTGTCTTTCTCAGCGGCATCCAGGCGCTGGTGCGCCTGCCGATCGAGCAGATGCGGCGCGACCGCCAGGCCGGCCTGCGCACCCGCGCCTTCATCAGCGGTTATCCGGGCTCGCCGCTCGGCAGCTACGACCTTGCGCTGAACCGCGCCGCTTCCGCGCTCAAAGCGCATGGGGTCATGCACCAGCCGGGCCAGAACGAGGAACTGGCTGCCACCACGCTGATGGGCACTCAGATGCTCGACGAGCATCCGCACCCGGATCTCGACGGCGTCGTCGCCTACTGGTACGGCAAAGGGCCCGGCCTCGACCGTTCGGGCGACGCGCTGAAGCACGGCAACTTCGCCGGCACCAGCACGCACGGCGCGGTCGTCATCCTGAGCGGCGAGGACCACGAGGCGAAGAGCTCGACCGTGCCCTACCAGCAAGAGCACGCCTTCGAGCACCACGGCATTCCGGTGCTGTATCCGTCCTCGGTGCAGGAGTTCATCGAGTACGGGCTGCACGCGGCCGCGCTGTCGCGCTACAGCGGCTGTTGGGTAGCGCTCAAGCTGGTGGGGCCGCTGTGCGACGGCGGCGAAGTGGTTCGCTTCTCGCCGCAACCGGCGCTCCCCCGGGTCCCGCAGATCTCGTTGGACGGCAAGCCCTTCAGGAAGATTGCGAACTTCCTGTTCTTTCCGGTGAAGAACATCGCCACCGAGCGCCAGCTCTACGTGGAACGGCATGCCGCGGTGCGCGCCTACGCCGAGCTCAACCAGCTGAACCGCGTCGTCGTCTTCACGCCAACCGACCGCATTGGCATCGTCAGCGCCGGGAAGAGTTACGCGGATACGCGCCAGGCGCTGCACGACATGGGTTTCGACG
>JAQGLP010000265.1 GCA_028292835.1 Variovorax sp. | reverse complement strand
GCCATTGGCAAGGGCACGGCGCTTCAGAATCCGCGCTGGCGCGAGGCGCTGCGCACCGGCGCCATCTTCGGCAGCATCGAGGCGCTGACGCCCCTCGTCGGCTGGGCGCTCGGCTTGGCCGCCGCTTCGTACGTCAAGGCCTGGGATCACTGGATCGCCTTCGGCCTGCTGGGCCTGCTGGGCCTGCGCATGGTCGTGGCCGGCCTGAAGGCGCCAGGCGAGGAAGCACCGGAAAAACCCGATCGCCATTCGTTCTGGCTGCTGGCGGTGACCGGCCTCGCCACCAGCATCGACGCCATGGCGGTCGGCGTCGGCCTGGCCTTCCTCGACGTCAGCATCCTGCCGATCGCCGCCGCCATCGGCCTGACGACCTTCCTGATGGTCACCCTCGGCGTGATGGTCGGCCGCGTGCTGGGCGCCATGGCGGGCAAGTGGGCCGAGATCGGGGGCGGGCTGCTCCTGATGGGCATCGGCACCGCGATCCTGATCGAGCACCTGAGCGGGGCGGCCTGATGTCGGCTGCGGCACGACTGCGGGGAGGGGCGAAGCGGGCCCAGCGCGATGCGATGACGCTGTGGCTGGCCGCGTGACCCGGCCGTATCGGGGTCCTTCCAGGGCGCGGCGAGCGCGCGGCTCCTGTCAGGACAGCGTGAACGCCGGCAGTTTTTTCTCGATCGCCACGTTGCGCAGCGTCGCGTACACCGGCAGGCCGTCGCGGTAGGCGGGGTAGTCCTCGCCCTCGATCAGCGGCAGCAGATAGCGACGGCAGGCCTCGGTGATGCCGTAGCCGTCCTCCGAGATGAATTCGCGCGGCATCTTCTTCTCGGCATTGGCCACCGCCGCGAGCGGCGCCGCGCCAAGGCGCCAGGCGTAGGGCGCGTCCGAGGTGCGTTCGATGGTCGGCATCACGGCGTTGTGGCCTTCCAGCGCCAGCTCAACCGCCCGCTGCCCGACCGCATAGGCCTGCCGCACGTCGGTGGCCGACGCGATGTGGCGCGCCGAGCGCTGCAGGTAGTCGGCCACGGCCCAGTGGAACTTGTGGCCGAGCGCGCGCTTGACCATCTGCGCCACCACCGGCGCCGCGCCGCCCAGCTGGGCATGGCCGAAGGCGTCGCGCGTGCCCTGCTCGGCCAGGAACGTGCCGTCCGGGTGGTGGCAGCCTTCGGAGACGACCACCGTGCAATAGCCGTGGCGCCGGACCAGCGCGTCGACGCGCGCCAGGAAGCGCGCCTCGTCGAACGCGATCTCGGGAAACAGCACGACCACCGGCACGCCCTGCGCCTCGACCAGCCCGCCGGCGGCCGCGATCCAGCCGGCATGGCGCCCCATCACCTCCAGCACGAACACTTTGGTCGAGCTCGCCGCCATCGACCGCACGTCGAAGGAGGCCTCCAGCGTCGAGACCGCCACGTACTTGGCGACCGAGCCGAACCCCGGGCAGCAGTCGGTCAGCGGCAGGTCGTTGTCGATGGTCTTGGGAATGTGGATGGCGGCCAGCGGATAGCCCATCGATTGCGACAGCTGGCTCACCTTGTGGCAGGTGTCGGCCGAGTCGCCGCCGCCGTTGTAGAAGAAAAAGCCGATGCCGTGCGCCTTGAACACCTCGATCAGCCGCTCGTACTCGCGCCGGTGGGCATCGAGCGACTTGAGCTTGTAACGGCAGGAGCCGAAGGCGCCCGAGGGCGTGGAGCGCAGCGCGGCGATGGCCTCGGGCGGCTCGGCGCCGGTGTCGATCAGGTCTTCGGCCAGCGCGCCCAGGATGCCGTTGCGCCCGGCGTAGACGGTGCCGATGCGCTCCGGATGGCGTCGCGCGGTTTCGATCACGCCGCAGGCCGAGGCGTTGATGACGGCCGTGACGCCGCCGGACTGAGCATAGAACGCATTCATCGGCATGGCGGGACCTCGCAGGCTTGCTGGACTTCCTGGGATTTTTGAAGTGCTGCGGCGGCTGCGCAGCGCGCGCAGATGCAGGCCATCCCGCGCAAGCGGGCCGGCACCCGAGCCCGCAGCGTCTCGGGAAAGACCGCCGTCAGGCACCAGCACGGCGGGCCTCCTGCCATGTCGCCTTCCATGGCGCAGGCGTTGGCCCCACCGCACAGCGGGCAGCGGGACGGGTCGGGCGAGGACGCTGTCGTGAGGTTCATGCCCGCATTCTTACGCAGCTTGCCGCTTTCATGGCGGACAGCGCCTTGCCGCAGTGCGGGCGGGCGTTGCTCGCTATGATTTTGATAGCGAAAGACGGCGGTCGCCGCACCCGGCGGTCAGGGCGCGGCGTGGGCGATGCCGAACATCGCATCGACCGGCCGTGTCTCGGGCAGCACATAGACCACGCCCGGCGCGTTGCCCAGGGCGGGCTTGACGTAGGTGTCGTAGAAGAGCGCCGGCACGTTGACGCAGCCGTACGAGATGCGGTTGTCGTCGGGTGTCGGCGTCGCCAGGCGCTCCAGCCGGCGCTCGGCCTTGTTGTTGGCGCGCACCCGGTGCATCGAGACGGCGGCGTCGTAGTCGATCCAGACGATGTCCTCGCCCTGCAGGTTCTCGCCCGGCTCGGAGACGAAGCGGCCCGCAGGCGTGGTGCGTTCGTTGGGCCGGATTTCCGACATCTTGCGCTCGCCGATGCCGGGCACCGAATCGTCGCCCCGCGCCAGCCCGAGCAGCACCGGCGACGAGGCACGCAGTCCGCCCCCGGCGTCGAACACGTGGACCATCGCCGCCTTCTTGTCGATCACCGCGAACGGCAGGCTCCGGTTGTCGTACGTGGCGCGCACCCAACTCGCCAGCCGCAACACATCGGCCGAAGCCTTCGACAAGGCGGCCGCCGGCAGCGCGACGCCCTGTGCCACGGCCGCGCCCCCCGGCGCGGCCAGCGCAGCCGCCAGCGCGAGGGCTGGCAAAAGAAAGCCGGGCACGGCGCCCGGCGAGGTCAGCCGCATCGCAGGATCAGTTGCGGTCGGCGCGGACTCGGCGGTTCCCGCGCGACGAGCGACGCGACTCACCGCCTGAGGACATCGACGTGTCGTTGTTCGACATCGACGAGCCGCTCATCCCGGATGACGAAGACGACGCCCCGGTCGAGCCAGCACCGCCGCCGCTGCCGCTCTGCGGCATCACGCCCGTCGTGCCCATCGGGCCGCCCGCGGGGCTTTGCTGGCCTGCGCCGGTGGCCGGGTTCGGCGACGCGGTATTGGGCG
>JAQGLP010000474.1 GCA_028292835.1 Variovorax sp. | reverse complement strand
CGGCAGTGACCGGTCCGCAGCGCAGTTCGAGCCGCGCCGGAAACGAGTCTTCGCTCATTGCGTCACCTCCGTACTGCGCACTGCGGTGCGAGCTTGCCTGGAGCGGTGCAGCGCGACGCTCATGCGGGCTCCAGCGCGTTGCGGACCAGGATCGTCTGCCGGCTGCTGGCCACGAGCTGCGCCGCACGCCGGTAGTGGGTGTCGACGACGATGAAGGTGAAGGCGCCGTTCTTCTTGTCGTAGATGTCGACCACCGTGCGGCTCACCCCGATGCGGTCGCCGACGTACACCGACGCATGGTGATCGAAGCTCTGTTCGGCATGCAGCACGCCACGCAGGGGAACCGACAGCAGCTTCATCAGCTGCGCGCTGCTGAAGTGCTCGCCCTCGACGGCTTTCAGGAAGGTCGGCGGCACAGGACACGCGGGATGCCCCGCGGCGCGCGCGGCGTCCGCATCCCGGTAGACCGGATCGGTCTCGCCGATGGCCTGGCAGAACAGCTTGACCCGCCAGGCGTCGATGTCCACCTCGGTGGCTTCGGTCTCAAAGCCAATGCGGGTTCGATCGATCATGCCGTCGCATGCTGCAGTGCGGGCTGCAGCCGGTCCCAGGCGTCGCGCGACGCCGCGTCGAAGGTGGGAATCAGCCTGTCCCGTTCGGCCCAGAGCCAGTTGAGAGGCCCGCCGCTCCAGGCCGGCGTCACGCCGGAGAGGCAGGCCGCGACATCGAGGAATGCGGCGTCGCCGGTACCGGGCCGTGCGGCGTACTGCAGCGCGGTCTGCGCCTGCTCGCCGAGCGATGCGCCGTGCAGGCGCTCCAGCACGCTGGCCGGGCCGGACGTGCGCCACGGCAGCGACCAGATGCGCGCGCCCAGGGCCGCCAGCGCGGCCGCAGTAGGGTCGTCCGCGCCCACGATCTCGACTACCCGGCCATACGGACCCGCGGGGGAGAGCACGGCCAGGGGCAGGGCGGCGCGCCCGGTCGATGCAGCGGCACCGAGCACGGCCAGCGCCACGCGGTGGCGGCCCCCCTGAAGGTCGACTATCTCGATCGTGTCGGCCGGCAGCGTGGCGTCGACCGTCTGCGGCAGCTTGACCCTGGCCAGGGCATCGGCCCAAGCCTTCTGCGCCGGCCCGAGCTGGCCGACGCCGATGCGCTGGATGCCCGCGCCCTGCGGGGCAGCCAGTTCGCGTTCGGCACGCAGGCGTTCGAGGAACAGGGTGCGCACCATGTTGCCCGCGACCGGGTTGAACATCAGGCGGAGGAACTGCGTCATCTCGACGTCCGTAGCCTCGGCCAAGGGAAGGCGCGCGCCCTTGAGCACGCTGTCGATGATGGCGCTGTAGGCCGGATAGCGCTCGAAGTCCGCCGCGCTCACGCCGTGCCGCAGAGCGATGGCGTGCGCGCCTTCCTCGCTGTAGGGCGGAACGTCGGTCTGCGCGAGGCGTGCGAACTTGGCATTGACGTCGAAGGGCTGGCCGCGCATCGCACGTGCTTCGATCCGCGCCTGGTCGAGCAGCTCGGCTGCCGGCACCGCGCGAGCGAAGATGCCGAGCCGCACGGCGTCGGCCGGAGCGATCGAACGGCCGCTCAGCAACAGTTCGATCGCCGCGTCGAAGCCCGCCAGGCGCGGCAGGCGCTGCGTGCCGCCGGCGCCGGGCAGCAGGCCCCAGCGCACCTCCGGCACGCCGAGCTGAGTGCGCGGCTCGTCGGTCACCAGCCGCACGCGGCAGGCCAGCGCGAGCTCGAGGCCCCCGCCGAGCGCGATGCCGTTCACCGCCGCGACCCAGGGCTTGGCGGACTGCTCGAGTCGGACGAACTGGCGGCCCAGGCGACCGCACATGGCGAACAGCTGCTCGTGCGTACCGGTCTTCGCGCTGTCGGTGTAGCCGCGCACCATCACGAGATCGGCGCCCGCCAGGAAGGTCGGTTTGCCGGACGTGAGCACCACGCTGTGCACCGCCGCGTCGCCGTCGACACGGTCCATCAACGCATCGAGCGCATCCATCAGGTCGGCCGAGAACACGTTCATCGTGCGGCCCGGCATGTCGATGGTGGCGACGAGCACGCCGTCGGGTTCGAGCGAGGTGTGGATCAGGGTTTCCATGGCAACAATTCAAGCGCAAGGAGGGCAAGCCCGCGGTCAGGCAAACTTCTTGAAGTCGGGCTTGCGGCGTTCGTTGAATGCGCGCACGCCTTCCTTCGACTCCTCGGACTGGTAGTAGTGCTTGACCGTCTGGATGCCGAGGAAACCGATGCCGCGGATGTTCTCACTGTCGGCATTGAAGGAGCGCTTGGCAATGGCGATCGCGGTCGGGCTCAGGTCGTTGATCTCCTTGCACCACTGGGCCACCTCCGCGTCGAGCTGGTCGTGCGGTACCACCTTGTTCACCAAGCCCATCTTCTCGGCCTCGGCGGCGCTGTACTTGCGGCACAGGAACCAGATCTCGCGGGCCTTTTTCTCTCCGACGATGCGCGCGAGGTAGGCCGTGCCCCAGCCCGGATCGACCGAGCCGACCTTCGGGCCGACCTGGCCGAACGTGGCTTTCTCGCTGGCGATGGTCAGGTCGCACATCGTGGCGAAGACGTTGCCGCCGCCGATCGCGAAGCCCTGCACCTTGGCGATCGAGACCTTGCGCAGGTCGCGCAACGCAGTCTGCATTTCCTCGATCGGCATGCCGACGGTGCCGCGCGGTCCGTACAGGCCGTCCTCGCTCAGGTGCACCTTCTGGTCGCCCCCGGTGCAGAAGGCCTTGTCGCCGGCGCCGGAGAGCACCATGACATTGGCGCTCTTCTCCTCGTCGGCGCGGCGCAGGCCGTCGATGAGTTCTTCGAGGGTCTGATTGCGAAACGCGTTGTAGACGTCGGGCCGGTTGATCGTGATGTTCACAACGCCGTCGCGCACTTCGTAGAGGATGTCCTTGTATTCCTTGCTCATCTGTCTTCTCCTGTTAGCCATGCATGCTGAGGCCGCCCGAGACGCTGATCGTCTGGCCGGTGATGAAGGCGGCATCGTCGCTGGCCAGGAAGGCCACGATGCCGGGGTAATCTTCCGGCACGCCGATGCGGCCGAGGGGCACTCCGCGCACCATCGCGTCGCGGATCTTCTGGCCCTGCTCGCCGGTGCCGACGAACGCCGCCATCGCCGGCGTGTCCGTGGGCCCGGGAC
>JAQGLP010000460.1 GCA_028292835.1 Variovorax sp. | reverse complement strand
CGCAATCAGGGATTGACCATGGACCTGCTGTTCTGGCGCCACGCCGAGGCCGAGGACTGGACCGAGGGCTGCGACGATCTGGCGCGCGCATTGACGCCCCGGGGGAAAAAGCAGGCCAAGCGCATCGCCACATGGCTCGACCGGCAACTGCCCGAAGGCACGCGCATCGTGTGCAGTCCGGCGCGCCGCTGCGAGCAGACCGCGCTGACGCTGGGACGTCCCTACAAGGTGCGCGCCGAACTGGCACCCGACGCTGCGGTGGATGCGCTGATGGCCGCCACCGGCTGGCCCAACGGCAAGTCGACCGTCCTGGTGGTGGGCCACCAGCCCGCGATCGGGCAGGCGATCGCGCTGCTGCTCGGGCTCAAGCAGCACAGCTTTCCGGTGCGCAAGGGGGCGTTGTGGTGGATCCGCACGCGCGAGCGCGATGGCGACATCCAGACCGTGGTGGTCGCGGTGCAGTCGCCCGACACGGTTTGATTCCATTTCAAAACAGCCCAGGCGCCCGTATGGCGGGACTTTCATGCTATTGAAAGCATAGCGCCGGCATCATTCCTTCAGGTCCAGCGTCCAGCCGGTCTTCTGCCAGGCCAGGACCTCCTCGCGCAACAGGTGCGCAGACTGCGGAAAGCGTTCGATCCACCCGGTGCGGCAGGCGATGGCAAAGCGGCGTGCTCCGATCTTCCTGAGCGTCAGCGCCTCGGTTTCGGGGTCGCGCCGCGCATGACACAGGATCACCGCCAGGCGCAGCGCCAGCAGCTGGCGCACGAAGGCGTCGTCGTCGAGAGCGGTGCCGAGCTTGCGCAGCTTGCCGCGCTGGCCGAGCACCAGCAGCCCCAGCCAGTGCAGCTCGCTGAGCGCGAAGCCCGGCGCGTCGGCATTGTCGAGGATGTAAGCGCCATGCTTGTGGTAGTCGCTGTGCGAGACCAGCGTGCCGATTTCGTGCAGCTGCGCGGCCCAGCCGAGCTGGCGCGGCGACTGGCCTGCCGTGTCCACGGCGGAAACGGGTGCAGCGACTGGATCAAGCTGCCCGAACAGCGACGCGGCCGCGATGGCCACACGCCGGCGCTGCGCGACGTCGACGCCGAAGCGGTTGGCCAGGCGCGCTACCGTGGCAGCGCGCAGGTCGGCCGCCTGGTTGTCGCGTGCCAGCATCTCGTAGAGCACGCCATGGCGCAGCGCGCCTTGGGCCACCTTCATTTCCTCGATGTCGAGCAGGTCGAAGACGGCGCGCAGCACGGCGAGGCCGCCGCCAATGACGGCCTTGCGGTCTTCGCGCATGCCCTCTATGCGCAGTCGCTCGACGCTGCCGGCTTTCAGCAGGCGTTCCCGCAGCCAGTCGAGCCCGTCGCGCGTAACGACGCCGGGCAGGTGGCCGGCGGTGGCCAGCACCTGCGCGACCGCGCCAATGGTGCCCGAGGCGCCGTAGGCCACGTCCCAGTGTTCTCGTGCGTAACCTGCCAGCGCGTCGTCGAGCACCGCCTTGGCCGCGATCTCGGCCGCGCGGAAGGCGCCTGCAGTGAACAGGCCCTCGGAAAAATGCTTCATCGACCAGGCGACGCTGCCTACGCGGTACGACTCCATCGTGCGCGGCTGCAGGGCGCGGCCGATGACCATCTCGGTCGAGCGCCCGCCGATGTCGACCACCAGGCGGCGCTCGCGCTCGGACGCGTCGGTGTGCGGCAGCAGGTGGGCCACGCCCTGGTAGATCAGGCGCGCCTCCTCGCGTCCGGAGATCACGTCGATGCCGAAGCCCAGCACGGTGCGAGCGCGCAGCAGGAACTCTTCTCGGTTGCGCGCCTCGCGCAGCGTCTGCGTCGCCACGGCGCGCACGCGCGACGGTTCGAAGCCGGCCAGCCGCTCGGCGAAGCGCGCCAGCGTGTCCCAGCCGCGCTGCATGGCCTCGGGCGTGAGATTGCGCGCGCTGTCCAGCCCGTTGCCCTGGCGCACGGTTTCTTTCAGATACTCGGTGCGCTGGATCTGGTCGTGGTCGAGCTGGCCGATTTCCAGGCGATAGCTGTTGGATCCAAGGTCGACGACGGCGAGACGGGTTCCGTTTTGCATGGGAGGAGGACGAAGAAAGCGAAGACCCATGGTAGCGGCGCGGCTGCACGGCCCTCCAGATTGGAAAGAAAAAAGGGCGCGCCGCAAGCGTAGAAGTGCCCAATGACAGCGATATGACACACTCATGACGTTCGCGTGACGCCTTGTCGTCCAGGGCCTCTAGTCCCAGGCAGCTCGGGAGATGTCATGCCACTGTCACACAGGGTTTCTACAGTGCGCTACAAACCCGCCCCGGGATTGTTCTACCTCGCAAAAGGAAGCCCCATGAAAACGACTTTCAAATTCGCTGCCGCCAGCCTCGTCGCTATGGCGTTCGGGCAGGCGCCGGCCTTGGCCCAGGATGTGACAGGCGCGGGCGCCAGCTTTCCGGCACCGCTGTACGCTAAGTGGGCTTCGGACTTCAACAAGGCCACCGGGGTCAAGATCAACTACCAGTCGGTCGGCTCCGGCGCCGGCCTGAAGCAGATCGAGGCCAAGACGGTCGACTTCGGTGCCTCCGACGCGCCGCTGAAGGATGAGGATCTGCAAGCCAAGGGTTTGATCCAGTTTCCCACCGTGGTCGGGGGCGTGGTGCCGGTGGTCAACATCCAGGGCATCAAGCCGGGCGAGCTCAAGTTGAACGGCCAGGTACTGGGTGACATCTACCTGGGCAAGATCACCAAATGGAGCGATCCGGCCATCAAGGCGCTCAATGGCACGCTGAACCTGCCGGACGTAGCCATCGCACCCGTGCGCCGCGCCGACGGCTCGGGCACCAGCTTTCTGTTCACCAACTACCTGAGCAAGGTCAATGCCGAGTGGAAGAGCAAGGTGGGCGAGGGCACGGCGGTGAACTGGCCGACCGGGGCCGGCGGCAAGGGCAACGAAGGCGTGGCCGCCTTCGTGAACCGCCTGCCGAACTCGATCGGTTACGTCGAATACGCCTACGTCAAGCAAAACAAGATGGCCTACGCGCAGATGCAAAATGCGGCTGGCAGCTTCGTCGAGCCCGACGATCTGACGTTCAAGGCGGCTGCCGCCGGGGCCGACTGGAGCAAGAGCTTCTATCAGGTGCTGACCCAGCAGGCCGGCAAGGACGCCTGGCCGATCAGCGGTGCCACCTTTATCCTGTTGCACAAGGTGCAGGACAAGCCGGCCAACGCGGGCACGGTGCTGAAATTTTTCGACTGGGCCTACAAGCACGGCGACAAGACAGCCACCGACCTCGACTTCGTGCCCATGCCCGAGGCCGTGAAAGCGCAGATCGTCCGCGCCTGGGGCGAGCTCAAGGACACGAACGGCAAGCCGCTGGCCGCCAGCGTCGCCGCCAAGTAAAGCGAAACCGGGGCGCGCATGCGCACGCCATCTGGCACCGAAGGAGTGGCGGAGTACGCCAAGCCCGACGGCGCGTCCCCATCACCCATCCAGGAGCGAGCCGTGTCATCCACCTTTCCCGCCGACCCGCTCGACCTTGCGGCCGGGCAGGAGCAGGCTCGCCGCCGCGCATCGACGCCGCCGCTGGCCAGGTCGCCGCGCTCCGGGCCCCTGGCCGACCGCCTGTTCGGCTGGGCTGCGCAAGGCGCGGCGCTGCTGACGCTGGCGCTGCTCGTGGGCATCCTGCTGTCGCTGCTGACCGGTGCCTGGCCCGCCATCTCCAAATACGGGCTCGGCTTTCTCACAAGCCGCGTCTGGGACCCGGTGCAGGGCGAGTACGGCGGCCTGGTGATGATCTACGGCACGCTCGCCACCTCGCTGATCGCGCTGGTGATCGCCGTGCCGGTGAGCTTTGGCATTGCCCTGTTCCTTACCGAGCTGTCGCCGGCCTGGCTCAAGCGCCCGCTCGGCATCGCCATCGAGCTGCTGGCGGCGGTGCCCTCCATCGTCTACGGCATGTGGGGCTTGCTGGTGTTCGGCCCTATCCTGGCCACGTATGTGCAGCAGCCGCTGCAAAAGCTGCTGGCGGGCGTGCCCTATCTCAGCGCGCTGGTGTCCGGCCCACCCGTGGGCATCGGTATTTTGGCGGCCGGCATCATCCTCGCGATCATGATCATCCCGTTCATCGCCGCAGTGATGCGGGACGTGTTCGAGGTGACGCCGGCGCTGCTCAAGGAGTCGGCCTACGGCCTTGGCTCGACCACCTGGGAGGTGGTCTCCAAGGTGGTGCTGCCCTACACCAAATCCGGCGTCATCGGCGGCATCATGCTCGGCCTCGGCCGCGCGCTGGGCGAAACCATGGCCGTCACGTTCGTCATCGGCAACTTCAACCAGCTCGATTCGCTGTCGCTGTTCCAGGCC
>JAQGLP010000415.1 GCA_028292835.1 Variovorax sp. | reverse complement strand
TTGACCCGGATCAGGAAAAGCAGGTCGGCCTGCACGCAGGTTCCGGTCCCTGCGGCACCAGCTCAGCACGTGAACACTGCAGGACCGGCCTTGTCGGTCCGCCGATGCCGTCCCTCGCAACGCACCGGGATGAGCAAGGCGACACAGGGCGCAAAGTCCGGAGTGCGCCAGGGACACCGCCAATCCAGGGGCACCGTGGAATCGGCTTCGCCGGGCCGCCGGTGTCGCCCCTGCAAGGGGGTGGCAGCCACACGAAGTGGGCAAGCCTGGGGGTTTTCCTAAGCCGCCAGCAACTGCCGCAGCACGAACGGCAGGATGCCACCGTGCTTGTAATAGTCGACCTCGATCGGCGTGTCGATGCGCAGGTGCACCGTCACCTCCTGCCGGCCGCCGTCGGCGCCGTGGATCACCAGCTTGACGTCCATCTGCGGCCTGAGTTCGTCCTCGATCACCACGTCGATGGTTTCGTCGCCCTTCAGGCCCAGCGACTCCCAGGAATCCGCGCCGCGGAACTGCAGCGGCAGCACGCCCATGCCGACCAAGTTGGACCGGTGGATGCGCTCGAAACTGCGCGCCACCACCGCCTTGATGCCCAGCAGCTGGGTGCCTTTGGCGGCCCAGTCGCGCGACGAGCCGGTGCCGTACTCCTCGCCGCCGAAGATGACGGTCGGCACGCCCTGCGCGATGTACTTCATCGCGGCGTCGTAGATCGGCATCTTCTCGCCGCCCGGCTGGAACAGCGTGACGCCCCCCTCCTCGCGCGAGCCGTGGGCGTCCGCCGGCAGCATGAGGTTCTTGATGCGCACGTTGGCGAAGGTGCCGCGCATCATCACGTCGTGGTTGCCGCGGCGGGATCCATAGCTGTTGAAGTCGGCCCTGTGCACGCCGTTGGCCTTCAGCCAGATGCCCGCGGGCGAGCTTTCCTTGATGGCGCCCGCCGGCGAGATGTGGTCGGTCGTGATGGAGTCGCCGAACAGCGCCATGATGCGCGCGCCGGTGAAGCCCATGACCGCCGCGCGCGGCTGCATCTCGAAGTCCTCGAAGAACGGGGGCTCGGCGATGTAGGTCGAATGGGGCCAGTCGTACACCTCGCCGGCATTGCCCTTGATGCTGCTCCACAGCGCGCCGGGGTTGGCCTGCACCTGCTCGTAGTTCTTGCGGAACGCCTGCGCGTCCATCGCATAGCGCATGTTCTCGTCGATCTCGGCCATGCTGGGCCAGATGTCGCCCAGGTACACGTCCTTGCCGCCGTGGCCCTGGCCGAGCGGCTGGCTCATCAGGTCGACCATGACGTTGCCGGCGATCGCATAGGCCACCACCAGCGGCGGCGAGGCGAGGAAGTTGGCCTTGATGTTCGGGTGGATGCGCGCCTCGAAGTTGCGGTTGCCCGACAGCACGGCCGCGCCCACCAGGTCGTTCTTCGTGATCGCCTCGTTGATCTCGGGGGAGAGGTCGCCCGAGTTGCCAATGCAGGTGGTGCAGCCGTAGCCCGCCAGGTAGAAGCCGAGCTGCTCCAGGTAGGACAGAAGGCCCGCCTTCTGCAGGTACTCGGTCACGATGCGCGAACCCGGCGCGAGCGAGGTCTTGATGTGTGGCCGGACGGTGAGCCCCGCCTCCACCGCCTTCTTGGCGAGAAGGCCGGCCGCCAGCAGCACGCTCGGGTTCGAGGTGTTGGTGCAGGAAGTGATGGCGGCGATCAGCACGTCGCCGTTGCCGATGGTCACGCCGGCGGCCGGCGGCTGCGGCGCAGTGGCGCCGACGTGCGTGGCGGCGTGCGTCGAGCGGTTGGCCACCATCTCCATCTCGTCGCGCGCGGCGCCGGCGGGAAGAGCCGGTGCGTCCTGCATCTCTCCGCCGTTGGGCACCAGCGGATAGCGCAGCCGCAGCCGGTCGGCCGGCTGGTTGAAGCCGTTTTGTTCGTTGGGCTTGCTGAAGAGATCGGCGAACCTCGTCGCGAGGTGGCCCAGGTCGATGCGGTCCTGCGGACGCTTCGGGCCGGCCACGCTGGGCGTGACGGTGGCGAGATCGAGCTTGACGATCTTGGTGTAGTTGAGCTCGCCGGGCGCGGGCATGCCGAACAGGCCCTGCGCCTTGTAGTAGGCCTCGAAGCGCTCGATCTCCTCATCGGTGCGGCCGGTGCCGCGGAAGTAGTCCACCGTCTTCTCGTCGACCGGGAAGAAGCCCATGGTCGCGCCGTACTCGGGCGCCATGTTGCCGATGGTGGCGCGGTCCGGCACCGCGATCGACGCCGCGCCGGGGCCGAAGAACTCGACGAACTTGCCCACCACCTTCTCGCCGCGCAGGATGTTGGTGACGTAGAGCACCAGGTCGGTGGCCGTCACGCCTTCGCGCAGCTGGCCGGTGAGCTCGAAGCCCACCACGTCGGGCGTGAGCATGTAGACCGGCTGGCCCAGCATCGCGGCTTCGGCCTCGATGCCGCCGACGCCCCAGCCGACCACGCCGATGCCGTTGATCATGGTGGTGTGGCTGTCGGTGCCGACCAGGGTGTCCGGGTAATACACGCCGTCGGCCGTCTTGTGCACGCCGCGCGCCAGGTATTCCAGGTTCACCTGGTGCACGATGCCGAAGCCCGGAGGCACGACGCCA
>JAQGLP010000410.1 GCA_028292835.1 Variovorax sp. | reverse complement strand
CGGGCTCAAGCGCGGCGTGGTGGTGAACATCGACGCCACCGTGCAGAGCATCCAGCAGGCCCTGAAGGAGGCCGAGCTGATGGCCGACTGCAAGATCGGCCGCGTCTACACCGGCATCACCGGCAGCCACATCCGCGGCATCAATTCGAGCGGCATGGTGGCCATCAAGGACAAGGAAGTCACGCAGGCCGACGTGGCGCGCGTGGTGGAGACGGCGCGCGCCATCAACATCTCGACCGACCAGCGCCTCTTGCTGGTCGAGCCGCAGGAGTTCGTGATCGACGGGCAGGACGTCAAGGAGCCGATCGGCATGAGCGGCATCCGGCTCGAAGCCAAGGTGCACATCGTGACCGGCGCCCAGAGCGCGGCCGAGAACATCATCAAGTGCGTGCGCCGCTGCGGCCTGGAGGTCGACCAGCTGCTGCTCAACCCGCTGGCCTCGAGCCGCGCGGTGCTGACCGAGGACGAGCGCGAGCTCGGCGTGTGCGTGGTCGATATCGGCGCGGGCACCACCGACGTCGCGATCTTCACCAACGGCGCGATCCGCCCCACGGCCGTGATCCCGATCGCCGGCGACCTGATCACCAGCGACATCGCCATGGCACTGCGCACGCCGACCAAGGACGCCGAGGACATCAAGGTCGAGAACGGCTTCGCCAAGCAACTGCTGGCCGATCCCGACACCCAGGTCGAGGTGCCCGGGCTGGGCGACCGCGGCCCGCGCATGCTCAGCCGCCAGGCGCTGGCCGGCGTGATCGAGCCGCGCGTGGAGGAAATCTTCCAGCTGGTGCAGCAGGTGGTGCGCGAGTCGGGCTACGAGGAGGTGCTGTCCTCGGGGATCGTGCTGACCGGCGGCAGCGCGGTCATGCCCGGCATGCTCGAACTCGGCGAGGACATCTTCCTGAAGCCGGTGCGCCGCGGCATCCCGAAGTACGCGAGCACGCTGTCGGACATGGTGGCGCAGCCGCGCGCCGCCACGGTGATGGGCCTGCTGGAAGAAGCGCGCTACGCCCGCCTGCGCGGCTTCAAGGTGGCGCAGCAAAGCGGCTCGGTCAAGACCGCCTTCGGACGTTTCCGGGATTTCATCGTGGGGAACTTCTGATGTCGTTGTTCACCGACATCCTTCTGCCGGCGCGCGGCCCCGCGCGACATTTCAACGAACGATGGCGCCGCACCGGTCCGCCGGTTGCCGCGTCCACCACGTTCGCTTCACACACACGTCTTTCTCCCATACACGGTAATCGCAATTCAAGGAGCCCAAAATGCCCATCGAAATGATCGAAGTCGAAGAATTCAACCAAGGCACCCAGATCAAGGTCATCGGGGTCGGCGGCGGCGGCGGCAATGCCGTCTCGCACATGATGGAGCGCGGGGTGCAGGGCGTGCAGTTCGTCTGCGCCAACACCGACGCGCAGGCGCTCACGCGCAGCACCGCCCACAAGATCATCCAGCTCGGCACCAGCGGGCTGGGCGCGGGCAGCAAGCCCGACAAGGGCCGTGAGGCCGCCGAGGCGGCGGTCGACGAGATCCGCACGGCCATCGACGGCGCGCACATGCTCTTCATCACGGCCGGCATGGGCGGGGGCACGGGCACGGGCGCGGCGCCAGTCATCGCGCGCGTGGCCAAGGAAATGGGCATCCTTACGGTCGGCGTGGTCACCAAGCCGTTCGGCTGGGAGGGCAAGCGCCGCATGACCAACGCCGACGACGGCCTGGCCGAGCTGGAGGCCAACGTCGACTCGCTGATCGTGGTGTTGAACGAGAAGCTGCTGGACGTGCTGGGCGACGACGTCACGCAGGACGAGGCCTTCGCGCACGCCAACGACGTGCTGAAGAACGCGGTCGGCGGCATCTCGGAGATCATCAACGAGTACGGCGGCGTGAACGTCGACTTCGAGGACGTGCGCACCGTCATGGGCGAGCCCGGCAAGGCCATGATGGGCACGGCCGCCGCCAGCGGCCCGGACCGCGCGCGCATCGCCGCCGAGCAGGCGGTGGCTTGCCCGCTGCTGGAAGGCATCGACCTGTCGGGCTCCAAGGGCGTGCTGGTGCTGGTGACGGCCTGCATGGCCTCGCTCAAGCTCAACGAATCCAAGCTCGCGATGGACACCATCGGCGCCTATGCCTCGCCCGAGGCCCACGTCATCTACGGCGCCGCCTACGACGACAGCCTGGGCGACGCAATCCGCGTGACGGTGGTGGCCACGGGGCTCTCGCGCGTCGATGCGCGCCGCCAGGCGCCGGCGCTGGAGGTGATCCGCACCGGCACCGACAACCTCCCGTTCGGCGTGCCGAGCCTGGGCAGCATGGGCCATGCCGGCATGCATGCGCAACCCAACTACGAGGGCATGACCACCCCCAGCGTGTGGCGTACCAACCGCGCGCCCGACCGCACCATGGCCGCCGCCAAGGTCGATGCGCTGGCGTCCGGGGGCATGGACAATTTCGAGATCCCGGCCTTCCTGCGCCGGCAAGCCGATTGACGCTGGCCGCCGCGGCGCGCAGCGCGGTGCGCCGTCGGCCCCGCGCTCTTAAAATCGCGTCCGTGCTGCAACAGCGAACGATCAGGTCCATCACCCGTGCCGTTGGCGTGGGGCTGCACAGCGGGCAACGCGTCGAGTTGACGCTGCGCCCGGCCGCGCCCGACACGGGCATCGTGTTTCGCCGCGTCGACCTGCCGGAGCCGGTCGAGATCGCGATGACGGCCGAGGCGGTGACCGACACGCGCCTGGCCTCGACCGTGTCCAAGGGCGGCGCCAAGGTGCAGACGGTCGAGCACCTGATGTCGGCCTGCGCCGGCCTGGGGCTGGACAACCTCCTCATCGACATCACGGCCGACGAGGTGCCCATCCTCGACGGCTCGGCCTCGTCCTTCGTGTTCCTGCTGCAAAGCGCAGGCATCGAGCTGCAGGCGGCGCCGCGGCGCTTCATCCGGGTCGTTCGGCCGGTCGAGGTGCGCGAGGGCGAGGGCGCCAGCGAGAAGTGGGCGCGTCTGGCGCCCTACCACGGCTTCAAGCTCAGCTTCGAGATCGACTTCGACCACCGCGTGGTCGACTCCACCGGACAGCGCGTCGAGTTCGACCTGGGGCAGGGCTCCTACAGCCGCGACATCGCCCGCGCACGCACCTTTGGCTTCACCAAGGAGGTCGAGTACATGCGCTCGCACGGCCTGGCGCTCGGCGGCGGCCTGGACAACGCGATCGTCATGGACGACACCAAGGTGCTCAACGCCGACGGCCTGCGCTACAACGACGAGTTCGTCAAGCACAAGATCCTCGACGCGATGGGCGACCTCTACGTGGTCGGCCGCCCGCTGCTGGCGGCCTACAGCGCATTCCGCTCGGGCCATGCGCTCAACAACCGGCTGCTGCGCGAGCTGATGGCGCAACCCGATGCCTATGAAATCGTGACCTTCGACGACGAAAAAAGCGCGCCGCGCGGTTTCGCCGAGGTCGCGCGGGCCTGGTAGCGCGGCGCGGGCGCCGTTGTTGCCATGCTGCTGTTCCGCTGGACCCTCCTGCTGTTGCTGCTGACGGCGGGCGTGTCGTTCGCGTTCTACGCGGGCACCGGGCAGCCCGGGTACCGGCGCTTCGGCTGGACCGTGCTCAAGTGGACGCTGCTGGCGGCCTTCGGCTTCTTCGCGGTGCTGATCGCCGAGCGGGTGGCCTGAGCGGCGGGAGGCCCGCCTTGCCGCGCACGGCAAGGGAACTGGCATGCAAGCCACCCGGTGGGCAGTGCGCGGTCTTGAAGAAAAGCGACGTTCAGCGCGTGCGTCCCTGGCGGTACATGCCGCTGGTGGCACGCGCCAGTTGCGCCGCCTCGCCCAGCCGCGCCATCGAGGCGCCCACATGTGCGTGCGTGATCGCGATGCCGAGCGCATCGGCCGCGTCGCTGCCCGGCACCCCAGGCAGCGACAGCAGTCGCTTGACCATCTCCTGCACCTGTGCCTTTGCGGCCTGGCCATGGCCGGCGACCGCCTGCTTCATCTGCAGGGCGGTGTATTCGGCCACGCTCAGCTGGTGGGTCACCAGGGCCGTGATGCAGGCGCCGCGCGCTTGGCCAAGCAGCAGGGTGGACTGCGGGTTGACGTTGACGAACACGATCTCGACCGCCGCCGCGTCGGGCCGGTAGCGTGCCGCGATCTCTCCGATGCCGTCGAACAGCACCTTGAGCCGCGCCGGCAGGTTGCCGCGCTCCAGGTGGCGGGTGCTGATGGTGCCGCTGGCCACGTAGCTCAGCGCGTGGCCGTCGGCATCGACCACGCCGAAGCCCGTGGTCTGCAAGCCGGGATCGATGCCAAGAATGCGCATGCTATTGAAATGATAGCGCGCTGCGAAGGCGCGGCGCGAGATGAGGGCCTTTTGGCCTGGAATCCGGCCGGACCCCGAAGCACCGCCCGGCCTTGGGCGGGCCGCCGAGCCGGCGCGCCGGTGCCCCGGTCGGCCGCCGCATCCTGTTCCACAGCAGCCCACCCGTGCGCCTCGCCAACATGGGCGCGATGATACGGGGCGCGCGGCGGCACGGCTCAGGGCAGCTCGACCGCGCCCATGCGCGCCACGATGGTCGCGGACCGGCTCGCCAAATAGGCCGAGCTCGGACGCTGCTCGAACAGCTTGGGGTTGGGCAGCATCACCGCGAGCCGCGCCGCCTCGGCGGCGTTGAGCCTCCACGCCGGCTTCCTGAAGTAGTGCTGCGCCGCCGCCTCGGCGCCGAACACGCCTTCGCCCCATTCGACGTTGTTGAGGTAGATCTCCAGGATACGGCGCTTGTCGAGCAGCAGTTCGAGCGCAGTGGCCAGCACCAGCTCCTGGCCCTTGCGCAGCAGCGTGCGCTCGCCCGACAGCAGCAGGTTCTTGGCGAGCTGCTGGGTGATGGTCGAGCCGCCGTGCAACCGGGGCGCCGGCGCCGGCTTGCCGCTG
>JAQGLP010000401.1 GCA_028292835.1 Variovorax sp. | reverse complement strand
AGGAAGAAGGGGTACGGCTGGCCGCCCTCCTGCGGGTTCAGCTCGCCGCCGCTCTCGGGCGCGACGAGGGCGGCGTAGTCGGCGGCGCCGGGCTGCCCGGCGATGTGCGTGTAGCCCATGAGGCGCTGCGCCACGCGCTTGGCATCGATGCCGCCCACGGCGGCCAGCGCCTGCGTGACCTGCAGGCGCGACACGCCGACCCGGAAGCTGCCGGTCATCAGCTTGAAATACACCAGCCGCTCGTCGCTCGCCAGCTGGCGCCACTGCGCGCGCAGCGTGTCCGCGAGCGCCTCGGGCGGGGTCTTGCGCAGCGGCAGCAGGTGCTGCTCGACCCACACCGCCAGGCCGAGGTCGTGCTGCTCGGTGGGCGCGGGCAGCAGCAGCGCAATCGTCTCGGCCAGGTCGCCGACCGCCTCGTAGCTCTCGTCGAACAGCCATTCGGGCAGGCCGGCGGCCTCCTGCGCGAGCGCGCGCAGCAGTCGGGTGGGCACCAGCTGGCGCGGCTTGCCGCCGGCCAGGAAATAGACCGCCCAGGCGGCGTCCTGCGGCGCTGCGGCGCGCAGGTAGCGCCGCAGCGCCGCCTGCTTGGCCAGGCTGGACGTGCTGGCGTCGAGTTCGCGGTAGAGGGCGGCGAAGGCTTTCATCGGGAGCCGGGCGTCCCGGGGCCTTCGCCCCCCTCAGGCACTCCGGGCGCTTCGGCGGCTGGCACTGCCGGCGACTCTGGCGGCACGCCGTCTTTCATGCGCAGATGGGGATGGACCTCCGCCGGCGCACCGTCATCGTCTTCCTCGCCGTATTCGGTCCTGAAGCCCTGGGCCTGCAGCCCGTGCTCGGTCAGCCAGCGCACCAGCACCGCGACGCTGCCGTGCGTGACGAAGACGCGCTCCGCACCGGTGCCGGCGATCGCCCGCTGCAGTCCGGGCCAGTCGGCGTGGTCGGACATGACGAAGCCGCGGTCGACGCCGCGCCGTCGCCGCGCGCCGCGCAACTGCATCCAGCCGCTGGCGAACGCGTCCGAGTGGTTGTTGCCGAAGCGCCGCAGCCAGGGCGTGCCCTGCGCCGAGGGCGGCGCCAGCACCAGCGCGCGCTTGAGCAGCGCCGCATCGACGCCCGGGTCGGTCACGCGCAGCGTCGGCGGCAGCGCGACGCCGGCCGCCCGGTACACCGCGTTGAGCGGCTCGATGGCGCCGTGCACCACGATCGGCCCGATGCCGGCGTCCACCCCGTGCAGGATGCGCTGCGCCTTGCCGAAGGCATAGCACAGCAGCACCGAGGTCCGCCCCTCCTCCACGTTGCGGCGCCACCAGCCGTTGATCTCGGCGAACAGTGCAGCCTGCGTGGGCCAGCGGTAGATCGGCAGGCCGAAGGTCGACTCGGTGATGAAGGTGTCGCAGCGCACCGGCTCGAAAGGGGCGCAGGTGCCGTCGGGCTCGGTCTTGTAGTCGCCCGAGGCGACCCAGACACGCCCGCCGTGCTCCAGCCGCACCTGCGCCGAGCCCAGCACATGGCCGGCCGGGTGCAGCGAGATCCTGACGCCGTGGTGCAGGATCGCCTCGCCGTACGGCAGCGTCTGCAACGTGATGTCGCCCAGGCGCGCGCGCAGCGTGCCCGCGCTGTCGGTGTGCGCCAGGTAGTGGCCATGCCCGACCCGCGCGTGGTCGGCATGCGCGTGCGTGATGACGGCGCGCCCGACCGGCTTCCACGGATCGATGTAGAAGTCGCCGGGCGGGCAGTACAGGCCCTCGGGGCGAGCCACCACAAGATCACCGGAGCGGACGGCCGGGCTGCGTGGCGTCGAGGTCTGCTGCATGCAGCGCATCATCGCCGCGGCGGCCAGCTTCCCCTGTCGGACCGAATGCCGCCGCGACGGATGCCTGGCCCGGCCGTCACCGGCGCCACGGCCCGAGGAGACTGAAATGGAATTCCAGGAGCCCCCTGCGAACTACTTGTCCTTGACGGTGCCCTGCGGTTCGACCGAGGCGGCCTGCCCGGCCTTGCCGCTCTTGTCGTCCCTGCCCAATTCCGCCCCCGTCACCGGGTTGCTGGCCGGATCGGACTGGGTGCGCAGGGCCATCCGCTCGAGCACATTGGCCTCGGCATCGGCCAGGCCCACGCTCGGCCGCCCCGTGCCGCCATCCACTGGCGACGCTTCGACCGGGTCGGCCACGAAGTCCCATGCCTCGCCCTGGTTCCAGGGTCCCCGCAGGTCCATGTCGCCCCGAGACATGTTGAAGTAGACGCTGGTGAAGCGCGGATCGCCGGGCAGCTTGCCGGGCGGGAAGTTGGGCTCGATGGCGTAGAGCGCCTTTTCGAACGACTTCTGGTGCGCGATCTCGCGCGTCATCAGGAAGCCCAGCGCCTCCTTCACGCCCGGGTCGTCCGTCAGGTTGATGAGGCGCTCGTAGACGATCTTAGCGCGTGCCTCGGCGGCGATGTTGGAGCGCAGGTCGGCCGTCGGCTCGCCGATGGTGTCGATGTAGGCCGCCGTCCAGGGCACGCCCGCCGAGTTGGTCAGCGGCGGGCCGCCGCCGTAGAGCACCTGCGTGAGATGGCTGTCGTTGCCGGCGCCGGTGATGGAGCGGTAGAGATCGCCCGCCTCCTCGACGCCTTCGGCCAGCCGCCCCTTGGCGCCCTTGTTGAGCATGGCGACGATGGTGCCGATGACCTCCAGGTGGCTCAGCTCCTCGGTGGCGATGTCATAGAGCAGGTCCTTGCGGCCGGCGTCGTCCTCGCCGATGGCTTGCGTGAAATAGCGGCAGGCGGCGGCCAGCTCTCCCTGGGGCCCGCCGAACTGCTCGAGCATGAGGTTGGCCAGGCCCGGATTGGTTTCGCTGACACGCACCGTGTACTGCAACCGCTTGTTGTGAGAAAACATGACTTGCTCCTTGCATGGGGGTTGGAATTGCCGTCGAGAAGCGCCCGTGGCGGCGCGCCCGGCCGGGAAGGCGGCAAACCATGTGCCCGCAGCGGCACCGCGAACTGGACGTGAATCGGCGCGCGACCGCCCTGCTGTCGCGTCAGGTGATCGAGTTGCAGCGGACCGACCGACGACCCCGGCCGTTCACCAAGCCGTCCATTTGCCCGGCGCGGCCGCCGAGGCCACGGTTCGCTCGATGAAGCGCACCCCCCGGGCGCCGTCCTCCACCCGTGGATAGTCGGCCGCCAGCGCATCGGCCGCGCCACCTTCGCCGCGGGCCCGAATGTCCGCGATGACGCCGGCGTACACGTT
>JAQGLP010000393.1 GCA_028292835.1 Variovorax sp. | reverse complement strand
ACCACGGCCTCTAGAATTCTTGGCTGGGGGCGCGCATGTCGGATTGGCCGAGTTTCAGTGAAATCCTGCGCAAGCCGACGAATGCGGTCGGCGTCGTAAACACGGCGCCGCCATCGCGCAGCGGCCTGGCCTTGGCGCACCATCGTGCCCCAGCCCACGAGTTTCGGCGGGGCGCCAGCTCGGACCTGCTGATTGTGGCCCAGCAGAACATCGCTGCCACCTCCGTCGAGTTCGACCTTGGCTACGGCTGGCGCGAGCACTTTTCCGTGGCTCCAAAGCCGGTGTACGTGGTGCCGGCCGACGCAGATGCGCGCTGGCGGCTCGACGCGGCGTCGCAGTGCGTTTTCCTGTCCTTCCCCGACACGGATGCCCAAATGCTGCTGCGCGATTTCGGCATCAAGCTGCCGGGCAGCTGCCTGTGGGCTTTGGGCAGCAGCGGCTTTGCCGAGGAGCTCGTGCACGAACTCGTGATCCGCCTGTGGCACGAGGCATCCGCAGGCTCCAACGCCAACGAATTGCTGGCCAGCAGCTGCCGCGTGGCCATCATGCATGCGCTGGCGCGCCGCCATGTGTCGCTGGCGACCAGACACTCGGAGGCCCGGCTCACGCGCAAGCAACTGCAGCGCGTACTGGCCTGTATCCACTTCCTTGGAGAGGGCCCGGTCTCGGTCGATGAGCTGGCGACGTCGGTAGGGCTCAGCTCCTGGCACTTCATTCGCCTGTTCAAGAACACCACCGGCAAAACGCCGTACCGGTATTACGAAGAAGTGCGGGTCGAGAAAGCCAAGGCCTTGCTCTCGTCCGGTGCGGCGAGCATCGCCGAGATCGCCGCTCGGCTAAGCTTCGCCGGTCCCAGCCAGTTTTCACGCGCGTTTCGGCAGGCGACAGGCCTGACGCCCACCGCCTACCGGCGGCACGCGCAGCTGTAGCTGCCGGGCGACCCTCTTCAGCGCGGATCGATAGGCGTGAACACGCCCGCCCGTGCCTCGATCACCTCGGCCGCGTCGAGCAAAGTGTCCTCCCGGAAGCGCTGACCGAGCAGCTGCACGCCCACTGGCAACCCCTGGTCCACCCCTGTAGGCACGGACAGGGCCGGGAAGCCCAGCATGGGGATTGCCATCATCGACCAGTTGGCGGCCATCACCCGCCGCATGCTCTCGACGCTCTGGATGTCCAAGTCTTGTGGGAAAGCCTGTTCCGCCGAAACGGGCAGCAGCACGAGCGGGCGGTCCTGCAGAAACTGCTGCAGCTTCACGATCAGCGTGCCGCGGCGCGCGTAACCGTTCATGTATTCGGCTAGGCCGGGACGCTCGCCCCACCAGTCCTTGGCGACCGCATAGTAGTGCGCGGCGGCCTTCTGCATGCCGGCGTCTCCGATCTGCTCCACCAGGGGCATGATCTGGCGGAACTCCTCCATGGCGAGCAGGTACCACAGGCGGTACGCCTCGCCGAGCAGTGGCAACTGAACTTCTTCCACGCGATAGCCGGCGTCCTCCAGCCACCCGGCCGCCTGCTGCAGCGCCGCTTCGACGGCCGGGGCGGGCTTGGCCACGCCGACGTCCCGCAGCAGTGCCACGCGGATCGGCCGCGCCAGCGGCGCGCCGGACAGGGGCGCCGGGGCATGGAGCAGGTCCCGCGGATCGAAATCGCTCATCGCGGTCAGTGCGAGGCGCAAGTCGCCGACGCAGCGCGCGAGCGGTCCTTGCGTGAGCATTGTCTGCACCGACAGGGGCTGGTCCGCATCCGTGGGCCCGTACCAGCTGGGGATACGACCCACTGTCGGGCGCAGGCCCGTGATCCCGCAGCAATATGCGGGCTGCCGGATGGAACCGCCGATGTCGTTGCCGTGGGCGATCGGCACCATGCCGCTCGCTGCGGCCGCGGCCGCGCCGCCGCTGGAGCCTCCCGGCGTGCGGGACGCATCCCAGGGATTGAGGGTCCGGCCGTGCAGGTCGCAGGTGGTGAACCAGCGGTAGGAGAAGGCGGGGGTGTTGCTGCGCCCCACGAAGATAGCGCCGGCGTGCCGCAGGTTGGCCACATGTGGGCCGTCCTCCCGGGCCACCGCATCCTTGAAGGCACCGATCCCGTTGGTCGTCGCATGGCCGGCCTGGTCGCTGTTCACCTTGATGGCCACCGGTACGCCGTGCAGGGGCCCGAGCGCGGCTCCTTTCGCCACGGCTTGGTCGGCGGCGTCAGCCATCTGCAGGGCCTCTTCGGGGAAAACCTCGACGAGTGCGTTTATTCGCGGGTTCACCGCTTCGATGCGGCGCAGGCAACTCTGCGTCAATTCGCGTGCCGATACGGCGCGCGTGCGCACCGCGTGCGCCATGTCGCTGGCGCTCCAGCGCCACAGGTCCTGATCGCTGCTATTCCGAACGTCCATAGATGTCTCCTCGCTGTGTGGATGGGTGCGCGACGACGCGGTACCTAATCTGTTGCCCGCAATCCCATCCTAAATGGCGTGGCGCCCGCAGCGCCGCTTGCGCGCTTCGAGGACCGCAGCTTTGGCACAGGTCGCGCAGCATTGGGTAAACCGCCGGGCACGCTTTCTGCCACATTTTTCAACGTTGCTCGTCACTTCTGGAGTTGTCCATGAATGCACTCACGCAAGCGCTCGCTTCCGCCGATTCCACCCTGATCGCCGAACTCGAAGCCCTCTACAAGGACGTCCATCGGCATCCCGAGTTGTCGATGCAAGAAGTCCGTACCGCCAAGATCGTCGCCGACGCAATGCAGGATTTCGGCTACGAGGTGACGCGCAACGTCGGTGCGACCGGCGTGGTCTGTGTTATGAGAAACGGTGACGGACCGACCGTGATGTTGCGCGCCGACATGGATGCGCTGCCGATGGCCGAGAACACAGGGCTGCCGTATGCCAGCACAGTGACAGCGCGCGACGCGGATGGCGTCGAGGTGGGCGTTGCGCACTCGTGCGGCCACGACATGCACGTGACATGGATGATCGGCGCTGCGCGCATCCTGTCCAAGAATCGCGCCGCCTGGGGCGGCACGCTGATGATCGTGTTCCAGCCGGGCGAGGAAACAGCTGAAGGCGCCAGCGCCATGGTGCGCGACTGGGGCGACGGCCGCTTCCCGAAGCCCGACATCATCCTCGGGCAACATGTGATGGTCGGTCCGGCCGGCACCGTGAACTACCGTCCCGGCGTCACGCTGTCGGCCGGAGACAGCCTGAAGATCAAGCTGTTCGGCCGCGGCTCGCACGGCTCGCAGCCGCAGACCTCGATCGATCCGGTGATCATGGCGGCAGCGACCACACTGCGCCTGCAGACCATCGTCTCGCGGGAAATCGCCCCGACTGAGCCGGCGGTGCTGACAATCGGCTCGCTACAAGCCGGCACCAAGGAAAACATCATCCCCGACGAGGCCATCATCAAGCTGAACATGCGCACCTTCAACGAGGACACGCGCGAGTACATGCAGAAGGCGATCCGCCGCATCTGCTGCGCCGAGTGCGATGCCTCCGGTGCCGAGCGTCCGCCCGAGTTCACCACCATCAACAGCTATCCGCTGACCGAAAACGATCTGGCGGCCACGCAAAAGGTGGCGCAGGCGTTCGGCCACCAGTTCGGCGAGAACGCCTCGCTGGCGCCCAGTCCGGCGTCGGCCAGCGAAGACTTCAGCATCTTCGGCCGCACTTGGGGCGTGCCCTATGTGTTTTGGTTTGTCGGCAGCACCGACCCAGCGGTGTACGCTAAAGCCAAAGAGGAAAAGACCGTCAACCAGCTCCCCAGCAACCACTCGCCGAAGTTCGCGCCGCAGATCCACCCGACGCTCGAGACCGGCCTGCAGGCCATGCTGACTGCCGCCGGCGCGTGGTTGTGCCCTGGCATCGCGGCGTGAGACGCAGGGCGGCCTCGCACCGTGCTCGCTGTCCGCTGCGCACCGGCCGCTCGGCAGCGCAGCTTGACCTGTTTGGCATCTACACGGCGGCCCACCTCACGGCGCATGTCGGTGCATCCTCCGGGATCTGCGTCTTGGCGTGCTGCTACCCCTCGGGTCATCCAACCTGCGGTTGTGGCTGGCCGCGTCGATCTGCATTGGCATCCGGCTCCTGTCGCTATGCTACGGCTGGATCCCGTGCCTTTGCTCGCGAACCGAACGCATGAACGTCCACCAATTGACGCTTGCCGGCCTGAACGACCACCGCCTGTTCACCATTCTCGATCTGGCCGGCACATTCGCCTTTGCCATCAGCGGTGCAGTCGCGGCAAGGGACCGCGGGCTCGACTGGTTCGGCGTCATCGTCATAGCGTTCACGGTCGCGTGCGGCGGGGGCGTGCTACGCGACCTTTGCATTGGCGCTGTACCGCCGGCCGGGCTGACCGATTGGCGCTACCTCGCCATCGCCATGGCAGCCGCATTGATAACGATGGCCCCAAACGCGCTGGTCGTGCGCCTCGCGCACCCGGTGATCCTGTTCGACTCCTTGGGCCTGGGGCTGTTTGCCGTGACCGGCGCGCAGAAGGCCATGATTTTTGGCCACAACGCCGAGGTGGCGGTGCTGTTGGGCGTGGTCACCGCTGTGGGCGGTGGCGTGACGCGCGACGTGCTGCTCAATCGGGTACCGGTGATCCTTCAGCGGGAAATCTATGCGTCGGCTGCGCTGGTCGGCGCCAGCATTGAAGTGGCTGGCAAGCAGTTGGGATGGTTGTCGAGCGGCCGGACTTGGGCCGCTTTGGCGGCGTGCTTCACGCTGCGTTACCTGTCGCTGCGCTACAAGTGGAACCTGCCGCGCTCTTCCGGACACGACGGCAAGGGCGATTAGGTGTCAGGTTCGATTTGTCGCGATAGCGCGATCACACCCAATGATGCGGAACTGGCCGCCACCACCCAAAGCGGGAGTGGGTAGGATTCGACACTGCTGGCGAGGCGGCACCTTTGCACCAGAGCCGTCATCCGACTGGGCTCCTTGAAAATCGTGGGGACTTGGGCGCGAAGTTCCTGGTGAGCCACACGGTCATGGCAGTGCGCGCGGCCGGTGGGCGCATCGACCACGTTGAAGCCACCGACAGCGAAGGCCGCTTCCGGCACATCCAGGGCGACGCCTTCGTTCAGTCGTGCAGCAGCTCCCGTATCAGTGCACGCAGGATCGTCAGCGCCGGCGGCGCGCTGCGCTGGCACAAGGTCACCAGGCCGAAGCGCGCGACGCCCTCCAGTGGCGGCGTCATCCTGAGCTCGACCAAGCCTGGGGCGGCGGCGCGGATGGCCAGCAGCACAGCGTTGCTGCGGCGCGTCACCTCGACCAAACTGTGGATATCCTCGCACTGCAGGGTCACGCACAGTGCGGGATTAGCCTGCGGACCGTAGCATTCGATCAGGGTCCGCGCCACCTCGTCGCTGAGCGGAGTGGAAGCGATCGGGTAGTGCTGCACCGCCTCGAACGTCAGCTCGCCGCGGTGTCGGGCAAGCGGGTGTCCTCGGCGGCACATGAAGACGCCGCGCATCTCATGGAGCTCGTCCACTTGCAGGTCGGCCGCCGGCTTGAGCGAACGCGCATCGACCACCAGCGCGTCCAGCGTGCGCTCGCGCAGCGCTTGCGCCAGCAGCTCGGTGCCCCCGCGCGCCACCACTACCCGCACCCTTGGATGCAGAGTCGCCATGCGCATCAGCAGTGGCGTCATCAGCATGGCCCCCGGGCCCGAGCCCATGCCGACGCGCAGCACGCCGGCATGGCCCTCCCTCATCCGCCGGCCGCTGTCGCGCAGCTCCTCGGCCTCCAACATTAGGGGCCCCGCGCGCGCCACCACCTCGCGACCGAACGGCGTGAGCTCGTTGCGGCGTCCGATGCGGTCGAACAGGGGTGCGCCCAGTTCGTCCTCCAGCGCGCGGATGCTGCGGCTGAGCGCCGACTGGGTCAGGCACAGCGCATGGGCCGACTTGCTGAACGAGCCGCTCTCGGCCAGCGCGATCAGGTGCCTGAGCTGCACCAGCGTCATGGTGTGCTTTTCCGGGAGGTATTCATCCGCCGCATGCTAAATCAACAAACAATGCATTGGATGTTTTGACGTGGCACTTCTACGATGCCGGGCCGTTCCGGACTTCAGGGCGCCGTCCTGCCAGTCCACCCACAAAGCGCCCACGAGTGCGCCCTCCAGGAGACTTCCATGAAACCGATCGTCAGGCGCTGCGGCGTCCTTCTCGCCGGCCTGCTGCTGGCCACGGGCGCCGCCCTGGCCGAGAACTATCCCGCCAAGCCCGTCACCCTGATGGTGCCGTACCCGGCCGGCGGACCGTCCGATGCGACGGCACGCATCTTCACCGTGCCGCTGGGCAAGGAATTGGGGCAGCAGGTCATCGTGGAAAACCTCGGCGGCGTCAGCGGCGCGATCGCGGCGCAGAAGGTGCTGGCGGCGCCCGCCGACGGCTACTACATCTTCCAGGGCTCGGCCAACGAGGTGATCCTGTCGCCCCTGGCAAACTCGGCCGTGAAGCTCAAGACCGAGGAATTCCGGCTCGTGCAGCCGGTGGCCGACGCGGTGATGGTGTTCGTCGCCCGCAAGGACCTGCCGGCCAACAGCGTCGACGAGCTCATCGCGCTGGCGCGCAAGTCCGCCGACAAGCCGCTGACCTACGGCAGCGTGGGCGTCGGCTCGCTCTACCACCTGATCCTCGAGAAGGTGCAGCAGGATGCCGGCATCAAGCTGGTGCACGCACCCTACAAGGGCAACGCGCCACTGCTGCAGGACATCGGGGGCGGCTCGGTCGATTTCGCCGTGCTGGTGTACAGCGCGGGCATGGGCGCGCTGGCCGAGCAGGGCCGGCTCAAGGTGATCGGCCAGCTCGGCGCACAGCGCTCCGAACTGCTCAAGAACGTGCCTTCGGTCAGCGAAGGCAAGGAGCTGAAAAACTTTGACTACAAGATCTGGAGCGGCTTCATGGTGCCGAAGCACACACCGGAAAACGTGGTCGAGCGCTTGCACAAGGCGATCGGCGCTACCCTGAAAGACCCTGCCGTGCGTTCGCAGCTGGCGGCGCAGACGCAGGTGGCGTCGGCCCCGATGTCGCTGGGCGAAGCGGCCAAGTTCTTCGAAGCGGAAACCGCGCGCTACCGCGCCATCGCCAAGTCGATCAATCTCCAGCCGCAGTGAGGAGGCCATGGTGACCACGCTGATCGACACGTTGCAAGAACACGCGGAGGAGTTCATCGGCCTCAGGCACGACATCCACCGCCACCCCGAACTGGCGTTCGACGAGCACCGCACCTCGGCCCTGGTCGCCGAGAAGCTGCAAGGCTGGGGCTACGCGGTCGAGCGCGGTCTGGGCGGCACCGGCGTGGTGGGCCGGCTCACGCGCGGCGACGGCCCCCGCCGGCTCGGGCTGCGCGCCGACATGGATGCGCTGCCGATCGACGAGGCCACCGGCCTGGACTACGCGAGCCGCCACGTGGGCGTGATGCACGCCTGTGGCCACGACGGCCACACCGTCATGCTGCTGGCTGCCGCGCGTCACTTGGCCGAGCGCGGGCGCTTCTCGGGCACGCTGAACCTGATCTTCCAGCCCGCCGAGGAAGGCGGCGGCGGGGCGCTGCGCATGATGGAGAACGGACTGTTCGACAAATACCCCTGCGACGCCGTCTTCGCCATGCACAACATGCCCGACGTGCCGCAGGGCCGGCTGGTGCTGCGCGAGGGCGCAGCGATGGCCTCCTCGGACTATGCCACGGTCACGCTCGAAGGCACCGGTGGCCACGGCGCCATGCCGCATCGCGCGGCCGATCCGGTCGTGGCGGCGGCCGGCATCGTGATGGCGCTGCAGACCGTGGTGTCACGCAACGTCGATCCGCTGCAGATGGCGGTGGTGACGGTCGGCGCGCTGCACGCCGGCAAGGCCAACAACGTGATCCCGCAGCGCGCGACGCTGGAGCTGAGCGTTCGCTCGCTCGATCGGGAGGTCCGCGCGACGCTGGAGCGGCGCATCAAGGCGCTCGTCGCGGCGCAGGCCGAGAGTTTCGGCGTCACGACGCACATCGACTGGCGGCCCGGCTATGCCGTGCTGGTCAACACGCCCGAGGAAACCGCCTTCGCGCGCGAGGTGGCGCTGGAGCTGCTCGGCCCGGACCGCGTTACTCTGCAGGGTCCGGCCCTGTCCGGCAGCGAGGACTTCGCCTTCATGCTCGAGCGCGTGCCGGGCAGCTACCTGCTGATCGGTAACGGCGAGGGTGACGACGCAGGTGCCTGCATGGTGCACAACCCGGGCTACGACTTCAACGACAATAACGTGGCCATCGGTTCGGCGTACTGGGTACTGCTGGCCGAGCGGTTTCTGCACGCAGACGTCGCCCCATAGGGCTGCTACGCCGCACCGAGCCACGCGTGCCGGTCGCGCCGTCGGATGCGCTTCGCGCGGTGGGTGTTGAGGTCATCTAACCTTACTGTGTCATAAATTGCACAATGCGATCCTCTGGTCTTCGTGCTGGAGGATTGATGAATGCAGCAGGGTTCTGGCGCAGTAACGGCAGCACGGTAAATCTTCGGCCGCATGAAAGGCGAGGTCCCGGCGATGATTGAAGCCCTGAAGAAGGTGATCAAGCGCATGCACTATCCGTTGGAAGTGATGCCCACCTGCGTGCGCTATCCATTGAGCTTGCGACACATCGAAGAAATGATGCAGGAGCGCGGCGTGTCCATTGATCATGCCACCGTGCACCGCTGGGCAATCAAGATCGAGCTGGCGTATGGAGGACAAGACTTGCATCGAGGTCGCCGGCCAGTGGAGGTGTCTGTACCGGGCGGTCGACCGCAAGGGCAACACCGTCGACTCTCTCTCTCTATCTATCTCTCTGTTACGCGCGAAGCGAGACCAAGCCGCTGCCCGGCAATTTCTGAAGCGAGCCCTTGGTCTGCACGGTATGCCC
>JAQGLP010000366.1 GCA_028292835.1 Variovorax sp. | reverse complement strand
AGGCGAAGCCGTTGTCGCAGGCGTTGCATTGCAGCTCCATGTCGCCGACGCGAAAGCGGTTGCCGCCCAGCGAATGCCCGCGCAGCACGTTGACCTTGCCGACGAAATCGGCGACGAAGGGAGTGGCCGGCCGCTCGTAGACTTCCATCGGCGTGCCGACCTGCTCGATGAAACCCTGGTTCATGACCACGATGCGGTCGGCCATCGAGAGCGCTTCTTCCTGGTCGTGCGTGACCATGATGGTCGTGATGCCGACCTGCTTTTGCAGCCGGCGGATCTCGCCGCGCAGGCGGATGCGCTCCAGCGCGTCGAGCGCCGACAGCGGCTCGTCGAGCAGCAGCAGGCCGGGACGCGTGGCCAGCGCGCGCGCCAGGGCCACCCGCTGCTGCTGGCCGCCCGAGAGTTGGCTCGGGTACTTCGCGCCCGAGGTCGGCAGGCCGACCAGCTTGAGGAGCTCCTCGACGCGCGCCTTGATCTCCGCCTTCCTGGCCTTGCTGTTCACCAGCCCGTAGCCGATGTTCTCGGCGATGGTCAGGTTGGGGAAGAGGGCGTACGACTGGAACACGATGCCGTAGTCGCGCCGGCCCGGCGGCAGCCACGACACGTCCTTGCCGTGTTGCAGGATCCGGCCTTCGGTCTGGGTCTCGAGCCCGGCAATGATGCGCAGCAGCGTGGTCTTGCCGCAGCCGGAAGGGCCGAGAAAGCACAGCATCTCGCCCGGGTTGACGCGCAGGTGGACGCCGCGCAGGGCGCAAAACGACTCGAAGTCCTTGCGCACGCCGACGATCTCGAGCGCGGCGGGGGCCTGCTGCAGCGCTTGGTCTATGAATTTTGTGGAGGTCATGTCCATTTCAGTGACTCCGGGACGCATGAAATGAGAGAGGAAAGGGCTGATTCCAGCAACACCGCGGGACCGGCTTTGCCGGGCCGCCGGTGTTGCTCCCTGCAAAAGGGGGATGGGCGAAGCGACACGCCAGTGCGCGCAGCCTGGGTGAGCCCTAGTTCGATTTGGCTTCGGACTTGCCGTCGTAGCGCTTGCTCCACTCGGCCAGGATGCGTTCGCGGTTCTTTGCGGCCCAGTCGAAGTCGTTTTTCGCGAGCAGCTTCTGGTAGTTCTCGGGGATGCCGTCGAGCTTCCTGGCCACGCCGGGATAGGCGACGATGGCCCACCAGTTGGCATGGATCTGGTTGGCTTCCTTGCTGGCCATCCAGTCGGCGAAGCGCTTGCCCTGATCGAGCTTCTTGCTGGTCTTCATGAGGCTGGTGGCCTCGATGTCCCAGCCCAGACCCTCCTTGGGAAAGATCAGGTCGACCGGCGCCCCGGACTTCTTGACCTGGTGCGCCCGGAACTCGAACGAGATCCCGATCGGGAACTCGCCCGCGCCCGCCTGCTTGCAGGGCTTGGAGCCGGAGTGGACGTACTGCGCGATGTTCTGGTGCAGCACGTCCATGTACTTCCAGCCCTCGGGCTCGCCCCACATCTGCAGCCAGGAGGAGACGTCGAGGTAGCCAGTGCCGCTCGACGCCGGGTGCGGCATCACGATGGCGCCCTTGTAGATGGGCTTGGTCAGGTCCTTCCAGCTCTCCGGCTTCGGCAGGCCGAGCTTTTGCGCCTCGACCCGGTTGAAGCAGATGGTCGCGGCCCAGACGTCCATGCCGACCCAGGCCGGCGGGCGCTTGGTGTCGGAGTAGGCGGGATCGAGCTCCTTGAACCCCTTGGGCTCGTAGGCCAGCAACATGCCTTCCTGCTCCAGCAGGGCCAGGCTGCTGGCCGCCACTCCCGCCACCACGTCGGCCTGCGGGTTGGCCTTCTCGGCGAGCAGCTTGGCGGTGACGATGCCCGTCGAGTCGCGCACCCATTTCACCTCGATGTCGGGGTTGGCCTTCTCGAAGCCGTCCTTGTAGAGCGTGAGCGCGTCGGTCTCGAGCGCGGTATAGACCGTCAACGGGGTTTTGGGCTGGGCCAGGGCGGCGGTGCCGGCGGCCATTCCCAGCACCGCGGCGCAGAGGCTCAGGGTCAGCCGACGCTTGCGTTGTCTCGTGTTCATCTTGTCTCCTGAAGGTTTGCCTGTCGATCCCCGAGCCGTTTTGCTGCTTCGGTGGAGGCAATGTAGGTTGTCGATTGGAGACTGTCAATAAAAAATTGTTGACAGTTTTCAATCAACAAAGAAAAATACGCTTCATGCAAACGAACACATCGACCGCGGCCCTGGCCTTCCTGCAGTCCAGCTCGCTGCCCATGCTGGTGCAGGAAGAGATCGAGCGGCTCATCATGACGGGGGAGCTGGCCGTTGGCAGCCGGGTCAATGAAAGCGAACTGGCGCAGCGTTTCAACACCAGCCGCGGCCCGATCCGCGAGGCGTTGCGGGCGCTCGAGGAGGCGGGGCTGGTGCGCAACGAGAAGAATCGGGGCGTCTTCGTGCGCGAGATCGCCTTCGAGGAGGCGGACGAGATCTACGAGCTGCGCGAGGCGCTGGAGGAGATCATCGGCCGGCGCGTGGCGCGCCTGATGTCTCCTGACGCGCTCGAGCGGCTCAAGGCCATGCTGGAGCCGATGAAGTCCGCCGCCCAGGCGCAGGACCTGGAGCAGTACGCGCAGCTCAATCTCCAGTTCCACGAAATCCTGCTCGACACCGCGGGCAGCCGCAAGCTGACCGAAACCTACCGGCGCTTGATCAAGGAGCTTCACCTGTTCCGGATGCGCGCGCTCGATGGCGGTGGCGGCCTGCGGGTGTCGGTGGACGAGCACCGCGAAATCGTCGACGCCATCGCCACGGGTGACCCTGACCAGGCCGGCGCCGCGATGCGCCGGCACGTCGCGGTCGGCCGCGCGCGAATGCACAAGGCGCTGGGCCGCTCCGACGCCACCTCTGTCTCGCTCCCCACCCCCCTTATCAACCAAGGAAACCTGAAATGACCCCGCAGACACTCGAAGTCAACGCCAGAAATTACCGCTGGATGGACCGTCCGGTCGTCGTGGTTTGTGTGGACGGTTGCGAGCCTGCCTACCTGGACGCCGCCATCGCCGACGGCGTCGCCCCCTACCTGGCGCGCGTCATGAAGACCGGCGCCAGCCTGCTGGCCGATTGCGTGGTGCCGTCGTTCACCAACCCGAACAACCTGTCGATCGTCACCGGCGCGCCGCCGGCGGTCCATGGGATCTGCGGCAACTACTTCTTCGACCGCGAGCTGGGCGAGGAGGTCATGATGAACGACCCCAAGTACCTGCGCGCCGGCACCGTGCTGGCCGCCTTCGCCGACGCGGGCGCCAAGGTGGCGGTCGTCACGGCGAAGGACAAGCTGCGCAAGCTGCTCGGCAACCACCTGAAGGGCATCTGCTTTTCGGCCGAGAAGGCCGATGAGGCGACGAGCGCGGAAAACGGCATCGACCACGTGCTCGACCTGGTGGGCATGCCCGTGCCCTCGGTCTACAGCGCCGAGCTGTCCGAATTCGTCTTCGCTGCGGGCGTCAGGCTGATGGAAACGCAGCGCCCCGACCTGATGTACCTCTCGACTACCGACTACGTGCAGCACAAGGTCGCCCCGGGACGCGCCGCGGCGAACGCG
>JAQGLP010000364.1 GCA_028292835.1 Variovorax sp. | reverse complement strand
TTTTCTCTGTTGAGTGTCTGTGCCGCGGCCCAAGTCGAGGCGGCCCCGATTTTCCAGGTGGCTGCGGTCGGGACGGCGGGAAATATCAACAATTACCCGGCGGCCGAGGATCCCACGAAAATCCGCGACGCGACTCCGGGCACAAAGTACCTCAACTTCGCCAAGACCAACACCGGGATCATCGAGACGTTCTCGTCGGCCCAGACGGTCAACGGGCTCATCTTCGCCACAGCGGGCGACGCGGCACCCCGCGACCCGCTGACGTTCAGCCTGTACGGAACGAACAGCACCCTGATCACAGGGTCGGAGGCGGCCGGCGCGAACATTGATCTGGGGACGTTCACCCTCATCGCCGCCAACCAGCCGATCGCGGGTTTTACGATTGACCCGGGGCGAAACACAACGGTGGCGAACCAGTTGGTGACCAACGCTAACGCGTACAGCACCTACGCCGTGATCTTCCCGACGATCCGGGATGCCGCCGCCGCCAACTCCATGCAGATCGGCGACATCACGTTCACCAACGGGGGGACCGCGATCGCAGGTCAGGCGACCAACCCGGTCGTCGGCGGGCAGACCATCGCCGTGCCCGAGCCCGCGACGCTGGGCCTGCTGAGCGTGGGCATCATCGCTGGGCTGGCCCGCCGTCGCCGCGCGTGAGAGTCGGAAAGAAAAGCAAAGAAAAGCGCTTACGCGGTGGGTGCATGTCGCCCACCGCTTTTCGTTGCGCAGACGCACTCAACGGAAACCTTCCGCCCGCGAAGGCGAATGAGTGGAGAACCCGTATCCCGTAAAGGCCAGTTAACAGCTTTTGATGTTTTAGAGGATCAGCCAAAACAGAGAAACAGTACGAAGAGGGGTTACGACCGGGGAGGGCGGATCGGATTGGGTACCCGGAGTGTGGCGTGGTACTGTTATGAGCATGCAGGCCGCCCATTTCGATTCGGCTGCAGGCGCCGATGCACCCGGCATACTTGAGTACGGTCCGCGCCCACCGGGCCGGTGGCGGCGCAGGCCTCGGTGGGCAGGGGTGATTGGCTTGCTGCTAGGGCTGGCGGCAGTACGACCTCCAATGGAAATCGGCCTTGCAAGCGACCGGGCTTGCAGGGCCGAAGGTGGAGCTGGATCGCTCTTTTTTACCTGTCAGCGATCGCTGACGCGCCAGGCTGCCCCAAGCTCAATTCAATGTTCACTTGCTCGCCGCTTTGTTTGCCCGCTGCTGCTCAGCGACGTGCATCATCCCCATCGCCCGCTCCGGCACGTGGCCAGCCGGCCTTCAGATGCATCTTTGTAGCCAATGACGTAGCCCCATCCACGCGCCAGCCTCGCCGGGGCGAGCATCAGAATGATCGCCTCCACCGCCGAGCTCAGTTCGGATACGAAGGACATTGCCCCCGCTTGCCAGCTCGACGCTGCGGCGGGTACGCTCCCAAGGATGCGAAAAATACTTGCGCTGGTCGGCCTGTTCATGCTGCTTCAAACGGCGGTCGCCAAAGCGGCGCCGCAGAAGTTGACCACCGTGGAGGGGATCACGGAGTATCGCCTGGAGAATGGGCTGCGGGTGCTGCTCTACCGCGAAAGCTCGCGTCCGACGGTGACGGTGAACCTGACCGTGCTTGTGGGCTCGCGGCACGAAGGGTACGGCGAGGCGGGGATGGCTCACCTGCTCGAACACATGCTCTTCAAGGGAACTAAGGACCACCCGGGCATCTTCCAACTCTTGTCGGGACGTGGCGCTCAGTTCAACGGCTCCACCTGGACGGACCGCACGAACTACTTCGAGACGCTGCCGGCCACCGGCGACAACCTCGAGTTCATGATCGCCATGGAAGCAGACCGCATGGTCAACTGTCCGATCAAGGCCGAGGAATTGGCCAGTGAGTTCACGGTCGTGCGGAACGAGTTCGAGCGTGGGGAGAACAGCGCAGCGAGAGTGCTGTCGGAGCGCATCAGCTCTGCCGCCTACGACTGGCACGGCTACGGCCGCTCGACGATCGGCAACCGCTCAGACATCGAGCGCGTTCCTGTCGATGCACTGCGGCGGTTCTACAAAAAGTATTACCAGCCCGACAACGCCGTAGTCATCGTCGCCGGACGATTTGAGGAGGCTGCCGCGCTGGCTCTGCTCGACAGGCACTTCGGAGCGATCCCCCGGCCCGAGCGCAAGCTGGAGGCGACCTACACGCAGGAACCGGCCCAGGATGGTGAGCGCGAGGTGACCCTGCGGCGGGTCGGCGAGGTGCCGCTCATCGGCATGGCGTATCACGTGCCGGCGGGGCCGGACCCGGATTTCGCAGCCGTCGACGTACTGGGGGATATCCTGAGCGCCCAGCCTTCGGGCCCGCTCTATAAGGCCCTGGTGGAAACAAAGAAGTCCGCGCGGGCGCGCGCCGGGGCGCGGGGTCAGCATGATCCCGGCCTGCTGGAGATCACAGCGGATGTGCGGCCGGGCGTTGATCCGCAAGACGTGCGCAAGGCAATCATCGACGTGCTCGACAAGGTCATCAAAGACGGCGTCACGCAGGAAGACGTGGACCGTGTGCGTGATCGCTTCACCAAGCGCCGCGAGCAGCTTGCAGCCAATACCACCCAACTCGCCGTCAACCTCAGCGAGTGGGCCGCGCAGGGTGACTGGCGTCTGTTCTTCCTCCACCGCGACCGCATGGAGAAAGTGACGCCCGCGGAAGTGCAGGCGGCGGCGGCCAAGTACCTCAAGGCCTCCAACCGCACGGTCGGGCTGTTCCTGCCAGAGAAGACACCAGACCGGGTGGCCGTAGCAGCGGCGCCCGATGTGGAGGCGATCCTCAAGGATTACAAGGGGCGTGAGGGACTGGCGGCGGGTGAAGATTTCGATCCCTCGCCCGCCAACATCGAGGCCCGCACGAAAATCACTACGCTGCCCGGCGGCCTGAAGGTGGCGCTGCTGCCCAAGAAGACGCGCGGCGGCGTGGTGAATCTGCAGCTCACGCTTCGCTATGGTGATGAGCAGAACCTCAAGGGCCTGACTGAGGCATGCGATTTTCTGCCGCCACTCATGGCGCGGGCGACGACCAAGCTTTCGCGCCAGGCGCTGGCGGATGCGCTGGACAAGAACCGCACGACGCTCGGCGCCTCGGGCGACACCGGCTCGGCGACGTTTTCCATCCAGACACGCTCGGCCAACGTGGCCGCCGCGATCGATCTGCTGCGGCAGGTGTTGCGCGAGCCGGCGCTGCCGGCCGAGGAACTGGAGATCCTCAAGCGCGAGGCCCTGACGCGCCTGGAGGATGCACGGACCCAGCCCTCGGACCTGGCGGCTAACTCGCTGGCGCGGCGGCTCAACGCATTTCCGACCGACGATGTCCGCTACCAGCCAACGTTCGACGAGCAGATCGCCCGACTCAAGGCCCTCTCGCGCGAACAAGTCGAACGTGTGCACAAAGAGTTCCTCGGCGCTGCTCATGGCGAACTGGTGATCGTCGGCGACTTTGACTCTGATGCGGTCATCGCCGCCTTGTC
>JAQGLP010000359.1 GCA_028292835.1 Variovorax sp. | reverse complement strand
GAGAGCGAGTAGTTACCGAGGAAATGAAGCTGGTCGCGCACCAGGCCAAAGCGCCTTAGGCTGGCGCCGCTGCAACCCAGCAACCGCATCAACAGCCGGGCGCCATGGCCCAGGTCGGCGAGCTTGTCGCGCGCCGCAAAGCCGACGTCGGCCGGTTTCCACCAGCTCATCGGGGCCCCCTTGCGCTTCGCGCCGTTTCGCCGGATGGGAATTCGCCCTTCGGGTGGTTGTGCAGTCTCATGCGCCGCCCTCGCCCGCGACGCCGAAATCGGCCTCGACGCCCGGTCCCGGATAGTGGAAATGCACCGGCCCGTCGGGCAGCGCGTTGACGAACTGGTGCACCAGCGGGTCGGCGCTCTGGCGCACCGCATCGGGCGTGCCCTGCGCCGCCACGCCGCCGTTGGCCAGCACGATGACGTGGTCGGCGATGCGGAAGGTCTCGTCGAGGTCGTGCGACACCACGATGCTGGTCAGCCCCAGCGCGTCGTTGAGCCGGCGGATCAGCCGCGCCGCCGTGCCGAGCGAGATCGGATCGAGCCCCGCGAAGGGCTCGTCGTACATCACCAGGTCCGGGTCGAGCGCGATGGCGCGCGCCAGCGCCACGCGCCGCGCCATGCCGCCGGAAATCTCGGCGGGCATCAGCTCGCGCGCGCCGCGCAGGCCAACCGCGTCGAGCTTCATCAGCACGATGTCGCGCACCAGCGCCTCGGGCAGCCGCGTGTGCTCGCGCAGCGGGAACGCCACGTTGTCGAACACGCTCATGTCGGTGAAGAGCGCGCCGAACTGGAACAGCATGCCCATGCGCCGGCGCATGCGGTGGAGCCCGGCGGCGTCAAGGGCGCCGACGTCCTGGCCGTCGAACAGCACCGCGCCCGACTGCGCACGAACCTGGGCGCCGAGCAGCCGCAGCACGGTGGTCTTGCCGCCGCCCGAGGCGCCCATCAATGCCGTCACCTTGCCGCGCGGCACGGAAAACGTGACCCCGTCCAGGATGGCGCGCGCGCCATAGCCGAACGTGACGTTCCTGAATTCGACGAGAGGAGAGTGGGTATCCATGAAAAAGAAAAGCCGGCGCCTCTCGAAAGAAAAGGCGGCCCGGCTCGGCGCTGCGGCCATGATAAATGAAGCGCGCTGGCGCGCGCCGTGCGGCCTTCAAAGCGGCGCAGCACCCCTGGCCCTCAGAAACTCGTCAAGCCATGGACCCGCCCACGAGCGTCAGGGAACACCGCGGAACCGGCTCCGCCGGGCCGCCGGTGTTGCCCCCTGCAAGGGGGAAGGCGAAAGCGACACGCAGTGCGCGAAGCCTGGGGGTAAGCCCACCTACCTAGGCAGGTCACTGAACCCCATCAGGAACTCGTCGACCGCGCGCGCCGCCTGGCGGCCTTCGCGGATCGCCCACACCACCAGCGACTGGCCGCGGCGCATGTCGCCGGCGGCGAACACCTTGGGCACGTTGGTGGCATAGCCGCCGATGAAGTCGACCGTGGCGCGGGCATTGCCGCGCGCGTCCTTCTCGACCCCGAACGCATCGAGCACGGGCGCCACCGGGCTGACGAAGCCCATCGCCAGCAGCACCAGGTCGGCCTTCAGCAGCTGCTCGCTGCCGGGCACCTCGACCATCTTGCCGTCCCGCCATTCGACACGCACGGTCTTCAGGCCCGTGATGCGGCCCTTGTCCTTGCCGGTGCCGGCGACGAATTCCTTGGTCGAGATGGCGAACTCGCGCTCGCAGCCTTCCTCGTGGCTGGAGCTGGTGCGCAGCTTGTAGGGCCAGTAAGGCCAGGTCATCGGGCGGTTTTCCTCGGCCGGCGGCTGCGCCATCAGCTCGAACTGCGTCACGCTCGCCGCGCCGTGGCGGTTGCTGGTGCCCACGCAGTCGCTGCCGGTGTCGCCGCCGCCGATGACGATCACGTGCTTGCCGGTGGCCATGATCTGGCCCTTGAGCTTGTCGCCGGCGTTGACCTTGTTTTGCTGCGGCAGGAATTCCATCGCGAAATGGACACCGTCGAGCTCGCGGCCCGGCACCGGCAGATCGCGCGACTGCTCGGCGCCACCGGCGAGCAGCACGGCATCGAACTCGCGCTCGAGCTGCTCGGGCGTGACGGTTTCCTTCGCCCAGTTGGTGACCTTGGAGCCCGCGCCCATCGGCTCGCCGGCCGCCCCGACCACCACGCCGGTGCGAAACACCACGCCTTCGGCCTTCATCTGCTCGACGCGGCGGTCGATGTGGCGCTTCTCCATCTTGAAGTCGGGAATGCCGTAGCGCAGCAGGCCGCCGATGCGGTCGTTCTTCTCGAACAGCGTCACGTCGTGCCCGGCGCGCGCGAGCTGCTGCGCGGCCGCCATGCCGGCCGGGCCCGAGCCGACCACGGCCACCTTCTTGCCGGTCCTGTGCTTGGCCGGGCGCGGCGCGACCCAGCCCTCGGCCCAGGCGCGGTCGATGATGGCGTGCTCGATCGACTTGATGCCGACCGGGTCGTCGTTGACGTTGAGCACGCAGGCCGCCTCGCACGGCGCCGGGCAGATGCGTCCGGTGAACTCGGGGAAGTTGTTGGTCGAGTCCAGCACCGCGAAGGCGCTCTTCCAGTCGGCGTGGTAGACCAGATCGTTGAAGTCCGGAATGATGTTGTTGACCGGACAGCCGCTGTTGCAAAACGGCGTGCCGCAGTCCATGCAGCGCGCGCCCTGCACCCGGGCCTGCGCCTCGTCGAGACCGACGACGAATTCCTTGTAATGCCTGAGTCGCTCGGAGACGGGCTTGTAGCCCTCCTCGACGCGTTCGTACTCCATGAAGCCGGTGGTTTTACCCATGACCTGATCCTCTCGATTCTTTGTCTGTTCGTGGGGGCGGCCGCGCGCCTACTTGGCGGGCACTGCTACGTTTTTGATAGCTGCCACCGAAGGCGTGGCAGGCTCTTCGAGCACTTCCTGCT
>JAQGLP010000342.1 GCA_028292835.1 Variovorax sp. | reverse complement strand
GAGGCCGATGCGCTCGAACAGGAGTTCAGCCAGTTGCGCCTTGGTCAGTGCGGGGGTTTCAAGGGCTTCGAGGGTGAATTCCATGGTCATGTCACCGCCGTCAGCCTCGCAGGCGCGCATTGAAGCGCTCGCCCAGCCGCCCGACGATGGCGCGCACGGCAGGCTCGATTTGCTCGTCGGTGAGGGTGGCGCTGTCGCTGTTGAACACCAGGCGCACGGCCATGCTTTTTTCGCCCGCGGCCAGTCCGCCATCGGGTGTCGCCACCGCGGCGCCAGGGGCTGTTCGTGGCCGGTAGATGTCGAACAGCGTGGCCTCGCGCAGCAGGCCGCCCGTGGGAGTGGCCTGGATCGCGACGATCAGTTCGTCGTGCGTGATGGCCTCGGCCATCACCACCGCGATGTCGCGCTCCACCGGTTGGTGCTTGGGCACCGGGCGCGCCACGGGCAGCGGTCGCGCCAGCACGGCGTCGAGTTCGAGCTCGAAGAGCAGCGGCGGATGGGGCAACTCCCAGCCCTGGCGCCAGCGCGGGTGCAACTCGCCGACCACACCGATGGCGCGCCCGTCGATCCGCACGCACGCGGCACGGCCCGGGTGCAGCGCCGGGTGTTCGGTTCGCTCGAAGGTGGCGCGCAGCGGCGCAAGCAATGCCTCCACGTCGCCCTTCACGTCGAAGAAATCGGCGCGCGACCCCCGGCCGGACCATTGCTGGCTGTCGGGCTCGCCAAAGGCCAGGCCGGCCACGCGCATGGGCTGGTGGACGCCCTGGACCGTCGTGTCGGTCGTCGCCACCGACGCGTCGCGCAGGAACACGCGGCCGATCTCGAACACGCGCACGCGCGGCGTCTTGCGGTCGAGATTGAACTTGAGCACCTGCAGGAGCGAGCCCATCAGCGACGAGCGCATCACCCCCATCTGGCTGGCGATCGGATTCAGCAGCCTGACCGGGTTGGCGTTGCCGGCGAGGTCGCGCTCCCACTGGGCCTCGACAAAGCTGAAGTTGATGGTTTCCTGGTAGCCCAGCGCGGCCAAGCTGTGCCGCACGGCAAAGGGCCCGCGCCGTGCCTCGGTCTGCACACGCGCGGTGATCGGCGCCAGCGGCGCGGTGGCGGGCAGATTGGTGTAGCCAACCAGCCGCGCGACCTCTTCGATCAGGTCCTCCTCGATCTGCAGGTCGAAGCGGTGCGGCGGCGGCGCCACCGTCAGGGTGCCCTCGCCTTCCCTCACCGAAAAGCCGAGCCGGCGCAAGGCGTCACCGCATTGGGCCTGCGTCAGCGGCATGCCGATCACGCGCGCCGCGCGCGCGACGCGCAGCGTCACGGGCCTGGATTCGGGCAGGCGCAGGAGCTGATCGTCGACCGGGCCGGCGTCGCCCCCGCAGATCTCGACGATCAGCCGCGTGATGCGTTCGATGATTTCGGCCGTGCGGCTCGGATCGACGCCGCGCTCGAAGCGATGGCCGGCGTCGGTCGAGAAGTTGAAGCGGCGCGAGCGGCCCTGGATGGCCTCGGGCCACCAGAAAGCCGCCTCGACATAGATGTTCTTCGTGGCGTCCGAGACCGCCGTGGCGTCGCCACCCATGATCCCGGCGAGCGACTCGACCTCGCGTTCGTCGGCGATCACGCCGACTTTTTCGTCCACCGTCACCGTGGCGCCGCTCAGCAGCTTGAGCGGCTCGCCCGCCCGGCCCCAGCGCACCGTGAGACGGCCATGGATCTTGTCGAGGTCGAAGATGTGCGTCGGCTGGCCGTACTCGAACATCACGTAGTTCGAGATATCGACCAGCGGCGACACGCTGCGCTGGCCGCAGCGCGCGAGCCGATCGACCATCCAGGCCGGCGTCGCGACCCGGGTATCGACGTTGCGCACGACGCGGCCCGAAAAACGCCCGCACAGCTCGGGCGCCTCGACCGTGACCGGCAGGCGGTCGGCGAGCACCGGCACCACGGCGGCGGTGGCCGGCACGGTGAGCGGCGCACCCGTGAGCGCTGCGAGTTCGCGCGCCACGCCGAACACGCTCAGGCCGTGCGCGAGATTGGGCGTCAGCTTGAGCGTGAGCAGCGAGTCGTCGAGCTGCAGCACGTCGCGCACGTCGGCACCGACGGGAGCGTCGGCGGCCAGTTCCAGCAGGCCGCCATGGTCTTCGCTCAGCTTGAGTTCGCGCGCCGAGCACAGCATGCCCTGGCTTTCCACGCCGCGCAGCTTGCCGAGCTTGATCTCGAAGGGCTGCCCGTCGTCGCCCGGTGGCAGCTGGGCGCCGACCAGCGCGCAAGGCACCTTGATGCCGGCGCGCGCATTGGGAGCGCCGCACACGATGTTGAGCAAGTCGCCCTGCCCCACATCGACCTGGCAGACACGCAGGCGGTCGGCGTTGGGATGCTGCACGGCCTCCCTGATCTCGCCGACGACGATACGGCTGAAAGGAGGCGCGGCCGGGCTGCGTTCCTCGACTTCGAGGCCGCCCATGGTGAGCGTTTCGGCCAGCTCGGCACTGCTGAGAGGCGGGTTGCAGAACTCGCGCAACCAGGACTCGGGAAATTGCATCTCGTTGTTCTCGTTCTTGTCGGGTTACTGGAACTGGCTCAGGAAGCGCAAATCGCCGTCGAAGAACAGCCGCAGGTCGTTCACCCCGTAGCGCAGCATGGTGAGGCGGTCCGGGCCCATGCCGAAGGCAAAGCCGATGTAGCGCTCCGGATCGAGCCCCATGTGGCGCACCACGTTCGGATGCACTTGGCCCGAGCCGGCCACTTCGAGCCAGCGGCCGGCCAGCGGGCCGCTCTGGAACTGGATGTCGATTTCGGCGCTCGGCTCGGTGAACGGGAAGAAGCTCGGGCGAAAGCGCAGCACCAGGTCGTCGCTTTCGAAGAAGGTGCGGCAGAAGTCGGTGAAGACGACCTTCAGGTCCTTGAAGCTGACGTTTTCGCCGAGCCACAGGCCCTCGCACTGGTGGAACATGGGCGAGTGCGTCGCGTCGCTGTCGACGCGGTAGGTGCGGCCCGGCGCGATCACGCGGATCTCGGGCGCCTTGACGTTCCCGGTGGGGTCGGCCGCGGCGGCCTCGAAGGCCGCGGCGTGGCGCTTGATGTGCTGGTGGGCATAGCGCACCTGCATCGGACTGGTGTGGGGGCGCAGGTTGTACGGGATGCCGTCTTCGCCCCGCAGGTCGACGTAGAAGGTGTCCTGCATCGAGCGCGCAGGATGGTTGGGCGGGTTGTTGAGCGAGGTGAAGCTGTACCAGTCGCTCTCGATCTCGGGACCGTCGGCCACGTCGAAACCCATGCTGGAGAAAATGGCCTCGATGCGCTCCAGGGTCCGGCTGACCGGATGCAGTCCCCCGGGCTCGCGCCGGCGTCCGGGCAGGGTGACGTCGAGCGCCTCGGCCTGGAGTTGCACGGCCAGCTCGGCATCGGCGAGCGCTTGACGGCGCTCGACAAGCGCAGTCTCGATGGCCTGCTTGGCGAGATTGATGGCGGCGCCGCGCGACTTCTTTTCCTCGACCGGCAGCGCGGCCATGCCCCTCATCAGCTCGGTGACGCGGCCCGCCTTGCCCAGGAACTGGGCCTTGGCGTTTTCCAGGTCGGCCGGTTGCGCGGCTGCGGCGAAAGCGGTGCGCGCGCTCTCGATCAGGGTGTCCAACTCGTTCATAGCGGTAGGGTCAACGACGGTCCATAAAAGAAGGGCTAGTGCCTTTTCAAGCGCTAGCCCTTGTGCAGTGGGCGCAAGCTGCTATCCAAAAGATAGCAACCGGCCTGTGCCGATCAAGCAGCCAGCTTGGCCTTGACCTGCTCCACGATGCCGGCGAATGCGGCCTTGTCGTGCACGGCGATATCGGCCAACACCTTGCGGTCGATCTCGATGCCGGCTTTGCGAATGCCGTTGGCAAATTGGCTGTAGGTCAGGCCGCATTCACGC
>JAQGLP010000286.1 GCA_028292835.1 Variovorax sp. | reverse complement strand
AGCAGGACGAGCAGGGCGTGACGGTGTTCGACGCCAAGGGGAACCAGCATCGTGGCATGGCGCTGATCGGCGCGGACGGGGTGAAGTCGGCAGTGCGCCGGCAATACGTCGGCGACGAGGCGCGCGTGTCGGGGCATGTCGTGTACCGCGCTGTGGTCGAGAAAAAAGACTTCCCGGTCGATTTGCAATGGAACGCTGCCAGTATCTGGGTCGGCCCCAACTGCCACTTGGTGCACTACCCGCTGCGCGGTGGCGAGCAGTACAACGTGGTCGTCACCTTTCACAGCCGCAACCCTGAAGAGTGGAGCGTGCGCAAAGGCAGCCGCGAAGAGGTGCAGAGCTATTTCGAAGGCATCTGCGCCAGGGCGCGTCAACTCATCGACCTGCCGAAGGACTGGACGCGCTGGGCCACCGCCGACCGCGAGCCGATCGGGCAATGGAACTTCGGCCGTGTCACGCTGCTCGGCGACGCCGCCCACCCGACGCTGCAGTACCTCGCGCAAGGCGCCTGCATGGCGATGGAAGACGCGGTCACGCTCGGCGAGGCGCTGCGCGTGAAGGACAACGACCTCGGCAAGGCCTTCGAGCTGTATCAACGTTCACGCGTGGCGCGCACTGCACGCATCGTGCTGTCGGCGCGCGAGATGGGCCGCATCTTCCACGCGAAGGGGGTCGAGCGCCTGGTGCGCAACGAGCTGTGGAAAGACCGGTCGCCCGAGCGCTTCTTCGACGCCATGGAATGGCTCTACAGCTGGAAAGCTGACAACTGCCTCGCCGCCTGAACACCTTTGGAGAAATCAATGACCGAACTTGGCCGCCTCGAAGACCTGCCTCCTGACTACGTCGCCGCACTAAAGGCGCAGAACTTGGTGCCGCTGTGGCCCAACCTGCGCGCCGTGCTGCCGCCGGAGAAGCCGATTCCCAGTACCCGTGCGACGCACTGGCCGTATGCGGCATTGCGCCCACTGCTGCTGAAGGCCGGCGAATTGACGCCCATCGAAAAGGCCGAGCGCCGCGTGCTGGTGCTGGCCAATCCGGGCCATGGCCTGGAGAAGATGCAGGCCAGCGCCGCGATGTACCTCGGCATGCAACTGCTGATGCCCGACGAATGGGCGCCCGCGCACCGTCACACACCCAATGCAGTGCGCATGGTCGTCGAAGGCGAGGGTGCATGGACCACGGTCAACGGCGAGAAGTGCCCGATGCAGCGCGGCGACCTGATCCTCACGCCCAGCGGACTCTGGCACGAGCATGGCCACGATGGCACGGACCCTGTCGTGTGGCTCGACGTGCTGGACCTGCCGCTGGTCTATTACATGGAAGCCTCGTACCACATCGATGGTCCGTCGCAGGAGGTGCTGGCCGGCCGCGGGGACCGCATCTATGCGCGCGGCGGCGTCGTGCCGACGCAGGTTTTCGGCGCCACCCGAAATGGCTATCCGATGCTGCGCTATCCGTGGGCCGAAGCACGTGCGGCGCTCGAAGCGCTGGCCAGCGATCAGCCGGCGCTCGAAGCCGTGCAAGTGACCTATACCAATTCCGCGACCGGCGGCGATGCGCAGAACATCCTCGGCTTCTATGCGCTCATGCTGCGACCGGGTGAAACATTGCGCCTGCCGGCACGCTCACCGGCTTCGGTGTTCCACCTGATCGAAGGTGCGGCGGATGTGCAGGTCAACGACCAAACCTTCAAGCTGTCCGAGGCCGATACCTGCTGCGCACCCGGCTACACACCCCTCACCCTGGCGAACCGCTCGGCGACGAGCCCGGCCTTTCTCTTCCTCGCCGACGAGGCGCCTCTCCACCGCAAGCTCGGCGTGTTCGAGCAACGCGCCTGATCCATTCAAAACTCAAGGAAAATCTCATGGCCACCTATCTCTGGAACCCGCCGCCCGTCTACTCGTTGCCCGTGCGCGGAAAAACCGAGCGGCTGCCGATCAACCGCCTGTTTTTCGTGGGCCGCAACTATCACGCGCATGCCGTCGAGATGGGCAAGCCCGTCGACAAGAGCGTCGAGCGGCCCTTCTACTTCACCAAGTCGCCCCAGACGCTGGTCGAGTCCGGCGCAACCGTGGCCTATCCGCCCGAGACGAAGAACTTCCACCACGAGATGGAACTGGTGCTGGCAATTGGCAAGGCAGGTTTTCGCGTGGCGCAAGAGGATGCGCACAAGCTGATCTACGGCTATGCCTGCGGCCTCGACATGACGCGGCGCGACCTGCAACTGGTGGCTCGCGACAAGGGCCGCCCGTGGGACCTGGGCAAGGACGTCGAAGAGTCGTCGGTGGTCTCCGAAGTTGTGCCCATGCAAGGCCAGGTCCTCGACCAGGGCGAACTCGCAATGACGGTCAACGGCCAGCCGCGCCAGCAGTCCGACCTCGACAAGCTCATCTGGAATATCCGCGAAATCATCGCGGATCTTTCGCTCTTCTATCACCTGCAGCCCGGCGACCTGATCTTCACCGGCACGCCCGAAGGTGTCGGTGCACTGGTATCAGGCGACCGCATTGACGGCCACATTGCCGGCGTTGGCGAGATTTCGCTGCACGTCGGCGCTGCCGAGTAAACACCGAACCCCGAGGAGACAAGACATGACAACAACGTCTAACCCCGCCCTCGAAGCCCGCCGCCTGCGTACTGTGGTTTGGGTGGTGGCGCTCGCGACCGTGGGGCTCATCTTCGACGGCTACGACCTCGTCGTCTACGGCACGGTGGTATCGACCTTCCTGCGCGATCCGTCGCATATCGGTACCGTGACACCGACCATCGCCGGCGCCCTCGGCAGCTACGCGCTGTTCGGCGTGCTCGTCGGTGCTCTGCTGGCCGGCAGCGTGGGCGACATCCTCGGTAGACGCAAGGTGATGTTGTTTGCATATGCCTGGTTTTCCATCGGGATGGCGCTGACCGCTATAGCCACAACCATCGCGGCTTTCGGCTGGCTGCGCTTCGCAACCGGCCTCGGCGTGGGAGCACTCGTCGCGACGACCGGTGCGCTGGTGTCGGAATATGCCCCGAAGGGCAAGAAGAACCTGTGCAACGCAATCACCTATGGCGGCGTGCCGCTGGGCAGCTTGATTGCGGCACTGCTTGCCATTCTGCTGCTGCAGCACATCGGCTGGCGCGGCATGTTCAACATCGGCGCGCTGCCCCTGTTCACGTTGCTGCCGCTCGCGTATTTCAAGATGCCTGAATCCGTGGCCTGGCTGGCAGCGCGTGGTCGCATGGACGAGGCGCGCGCCATCTCGGAA
>JAQGLP010000252.1 GCA_028292835.1 Variovorax sp. | reverse complement strand
CCAGCACATCTTCTGGTTCTTCGGCCACCCCGAGGTCTACATCATGATCCTGCCGGCCTTCGGCATCATCAGCCAGGTCGTGCCCGCCTTCTCGCGCAAGAAGCTCTTCGGCTACGCCTCGATGGTGTATGCCACGTCCTCGATCGCGATCCTGTCCTTCATCGTGTGGGCGCACCACATGTTCACCACCGGCATGCCGGTGACGGGCCAGCTCTTCTTCATGTACGCGACCATGCTGATCGCGGTGCCAACGGCCGTGAAGATCTTCAACTGGATCGCCACCATGTGGCAGGGTTCCATGACGTTCGAAACGCCGATGCTGTTCGCCGTCGGGTTCATCTTCGTGTTCACCATGGGCGGCTTCACCGGCCTGATCCTGGCGATCGCCCCGATCGACATCCAGTTGCAGGACACCTACTACGTGGTCGGCCATTTCCACTACGTGCTGGTGGCGGGTTCGCTCTACGCCATGTTCGCCGGCTACTACTACTGGGCGCCCAAGTGGACCGGTGTCATGTACAACGAGACGCGCGGCAAGGTCCACTTCTGGTGGTCGCTGATCTCCTTCAACATCGCCTTCTTCCCGATGCACTTCCTGGGGCTGGCCGGCATGCCCAGGCGCTATGCGGACTACCCGATGCAGTTCGCCGACTTCAATGCGATCGTCTCGATCGGCGCGTTCGCCTTCGGGCTGGCCCAGGTCTACTTCGCCTTCTTCATCGTGCTGCCGGCCATGCTCGGCAAGGGCGAGAAGGCACCGCAGAAGCCATGGGACGGCGCCGAGGGCTTGGAGTGGGAAGTGCCTTCTCCCGCGCCTTTCCACACCTTTGAAAACCCGCCGAAGCTCAACGCCTCGGCAACGCGGATTGTCGCCTGAGCAGTGCAGCCATGACGACACCTGAGCAAAAGAAGAACAACCGCCGCATGGGCCTCATCCTGGCCTCCATCGCCCTGCTGTTCTTCATCGGGTTCCTCGTGCGCATGGCCTGGCTGGGCCGCTGAGACATACCATGGGGATCGCAAACCGTCTGCGTCGCGAGAATATCCGCACCGTCGGCAAGCTGGTGGTCGTGGCGGCCGGCATGTTCGCCTTCGGCTACGCGCTGGTGCCGCTGTACCGGGCCATCTGCGAGGCCACCGGCATCAACGTGCTGTCGCTGTCGGAGTTGCAGATTCCCGGAGGCGCCGCCGGCGGCAAGGCGGTGCGGGTGCCCGACAACACCCAGGTGGACACCTCGCGCACCATCACGGTCGAGTTCGACGCCAATGCGCGCGGGCTTTGGGATTTCAAGCCGGCGCAAAGCTCGATGCAGGTCCATCCGGGCGAGCTGCACAGCGTGATGTACGAGTTCCAGAACGTGCAGAACCGCCGCATGGCCGCCCAGGCGATCCCGAGCTATGCTCCGCAGCAGGCGGCGCCGTACTTCAACAAGCTGGAATGCTTCTGCTTCAACGAGTACACGCTGGACGCGGGCGAGAAGAAGCAGTGGCCGGTCGCTTTCGTGATCGACCCCAAGATCTCCCGCGACGTCAAGACCATCACGCTGTCCTACACGTTCTTCGAGGTGGGTGGCAAGACGCCTGCGGCGCCCACGGCCGCCGTCAAGGCCGCGCCGGCGGAGCCACGTTCGTGACCAAGCCTGAGCCCGCCCGCAAAGGCTTGTTATGGCGCACCATCAAGGCGGTGGGCTGGGGATTCTTCGGGGTTCGGAAAAACAGCGCCTACCAGGAAGACATCGCCAATCTCACGCCGCTGCACATCATTGCAGTGGGTCTGGTGGCCGTCCTCCTGGTTGTTGTTGGCTTGATCCTGCTGGTGAAGCTCGTGGTCTTGGCCTGAACCGGACACACCCTACAGATTTTGAATTGAGAGAGAAGAAAGTCAGGAGCTGAAATTGAGTTCAACCACGCACGGCGCCACGCCCTATTATTTTGTGCCCGGACCCTCGCGGTATCCGGTGATGTCGGCAATCGGCCTGTTCTTCGTGATCCTGGGCGCTGCCCAATGGATGAACGACTACCGCTGGGGCGCCTATTCGCTCGCATTCGGGCTGATCTGGTGGCTCTCGACGCTGTTCTCGTGGTTCCGCGAGTCAATCGCCGAAAGCGAGAGCGGCCGCTACGGCCACAAGATCGACCTCTCGTACCGCTGGAGCATGAGCTGGTTCATCTTCTCGGAGGTGATGTTCTTCGGGGCTTTCTTCACGGCCCTGTGGTGGGCTCGCACTCATGCGTTGCCCGCGCTCGGCAGCCTGGACAACGCATTGCTGTGGCCCGACTTCAAGGCCGTCTGGCCCAGCGTCGCAGCGGGTGCGACAGGGTCGCCGGCCGGCAACGTCGAGCCCTTCCAGACGGTGGGACCGTTTTGGCTGCCGACCATCAACACCGCGCTGCTGCTGAGCTCCGGCGTGACCCTCACCATTGCGCACCATGCGCTGCGCGCGGGCCATCGCGCCAGTTGCGTGCGCTTCATGTGGTTGACGGTGCTGCTGGGCATCACCTTCCTGTGCGTGCAGGGCTACGAGTACCACCACCTCTACACCGAGCTGAACCTCAAGCTCAACTCGGGCGCCTATGGCTCGACCTTCTACATGCTGACGGGCTTCCACGGCTTGCACGTGTTCATCGGCATGCTGATGCTGCTGTTCATCACGCTGCGTCTGCAAAAGGGCCATTTCACGCCCGAGCGCCATTTCGGCTTCGAGGGAGCGGCCTGGTACTGGCACTTCGTCGATGTGGTCTGGCTGGGTTTGTATACGTTGGTCTACTGGCTCTGAGCACGGACCACGGCACGAAGAAAAGCGCCGCGAGGCGCTTTTTTTATGGTCCTGCGCCGCGCCCGTGGTCGTTGACCGCGGCAGTGCTTCTGCAGCGCCGGCGGGTTACCGACCCAGCGGCAGTCCCGTCGGCTGGATGTAGCCCAGCTTCCAGGCCAGCAGCAGGCACAGGAACAAAACAACCGACAGACCAATCCGAAACGTGAGCGCGCGTGCCATGCCGCCGCTCTTGGCGCGCCCGTCGCGTCCGTCTTTCAACATGAAAAACAGCGCAGCCCCCAAGCTCGCCAGAATGCCGATGAAGGCCAGCGCCACCAAATATTTCATGATTCGGATTATCAATCCGGCCGCGTTCTTGCGTGGGGGCCTGCCATCCTGAGGGTCGACGAAAAGCGCGGCGCGCAAGAGCGACGCCGGAGTTTCTGGCTGATGACCGCCTTGGCACTGCTGGCATTTGCCGGCACCTTGTCGCTCGGGCGATGGCAGCTCGGGCGTGCGGCCCAGAAGGAGGCGCTGCAGGCCGCCGTCGAGGTGCAGAGCACCCTGCCGCCACTCGACATGCCGGCGTTCCTGGCGCTCGAACGCCCGATCGACACAGTGCACCGCACGGTGCGCCTGCGCGGCCTGTGGCTGCCGAGCGAGAGCGTCTACCTCGACAACCGGCAGATGCACGGCGTGCCTGGCTTCTATGTGGTGACCCCGCTGGCGCTGGAGGGTACGCAGCAGACCGTGCTGGTGCAGCGCGGCTGGGTGCAGCGCAACTTTGAAGACCGGGCCAAACTGCCCGAAGTCGTCACCCCGACCGGGCTGGTCGTGGTGACCGGCCGCATCGAGCCGCCGCCCGGGCGCCTGCTCGACCTCGGCCACGGCCAGTCCCCGCCACCGGCGCAGGCGCTCGGCGCGACACCGGCACTGGGGTTTTCGCCGATCCGGCAAAATCTCGACCTCGAAGCGTTCAAGGCGGAAACCCGCCTGCCCTTGCGTACCGATGTCACGCTGCTCGAAGTCGGCGCGGCCTCCCAAGGTCTCCAGCGCGACTGGCCCGCGCCATCGCTGGGCATTGAGAAACACTACGGTTACGCATTCCAATGGTTCGGCCTCGCGGCCCTCGTCGCAATCCTCTATGTCTGGTTCCAGTTCATCGCCCCCCGGCGCCGCGGCGCCCACCGTGCCAAGCGCATCTGACGAGCCGCTCGGCCTGACTGTGCACTCGATGCCCTCGCCGCGGCAGACGCTCGACGGCAACGAGGGCCGCCGCACGCGGGTCGGACGCTGGAAGATGACCCTCGTGATGCTGCTGTGCGCCGCGCCGGTGGCGGCCTCGTACTTCACCTACTACGTGATCCGACCGGAAGGCCGCAGTGTCTACGGCGAACTGATCAACCCGCAGCGTCCGCTGCCCGATCAGGCCGCCCAGCCTGCATTGGCAGGCGACGCCGGCGCCACCAACCTGCGCGCCCTCAAGGGCCAGTGGCTGCTGGTGGCAGTGGCCGGCGCCGATTGCAACGCGCTGTGCGAGCAGCAGCTCTACCTGCAGCGCCAGCTGCGCGAAAGCCTGGGCCGCGAGAAGGACCGCATCGACCGCGTCTGGCTGGTGGACGACGCCGCGCCGGTACCCGAGCGCCTCGTGCACGGCCTGCGCGGTGCCACCGTGTTGCGCGTGCCGGCCGGGCAGATCGCCCAATGGCTGGCGCCGGCGCCCGGCCACGCGCTGAACGAGCACCTCTACGTGGTCGACCCGATGGGCAACTGGATGATGCGCTTCCCGGCCCAAATGGACGCGGCCGGCGCCGCCCGCGCCAAGAAGGACCTCGATCGCCTGCTGCGCGCATCGAGCTCCTGGGACGAACCCGGCCGCTAGGCCCGCTCCGCATGGCAACGCAATCGCTCTACGATCTTTCGCCGGTGGCGCGCCTCATGCTGATGGGCGTGACGCTGGCGCTCGGACCCCTGCTGTGGATCTGGCTGCGCAACCGCGGCGCGTCGCCGGCGCGCCGGCTGCAGGCCCTCACGATCCTCACGCTGTTCCTGACCTTCGACCTGACGTTGTTCGGCGCCTTCACGCGGCTGACCGATTCGGGCCTGGGCTGCCCCGACTGGCCTGGCTGCTACGGCAACGCCAGCCCGGCCGGCGCGCGCCACGAAATCGCCATGGCGCAGGCCGCGCAGCCGAGCGGCCCGGTCACGCACGGCAAGGCCTGGGTCGAGATGACGCACCGTTACCTGGCCACCGGCGTCGGCGTGCTGATCGTCACACTGGCGGTGGCGACCTGGCTCGAGCGGCGGCGCCAGCGCGGCCTGCCGCGGTCCACCGCGCCCGCGCACCGGGCCGGCGAGCCGGCCG
>JAQGLP010000232.1 GCA_028292835.1 Variovorax sp. | reverse complement strand
TCGTCGGCCCACACGGGCACGGGCGGCAGCGGTGCGGCGGCATCGGCTGCGGCGGCCACAGCCTGCGCGAGCGCGGCGTCGAAAGCTTCCGACACGCCGAGCAACTGGGCGCGCGAGGCGTCGAGTTGGGGCGCAAACCTGGGGTCGAGGCTGGACCAGTTGGCATCGGCGGCCAGCTCGGTGGCCTGCTGCTGCCAATGGGCCACATCGGCGGCGAGCGCCTCGGCGGCGGCCTGCGCGTCCTTCCACGGCTTGGTGGAGAGCACCTCGAAGCGCTGGGCCAGCAGCACGGCCGCCTCGCGCTGCACCTGGGCGCGGTGCTGCAGGTCCTCGATGCCCTTGACGCGTTCCGCCAACCGGGTCTTGAAGGCCGCGAGCGGCTCGCGCGACAGCGGCGCGCCGGCCTTGGCGGCGTCGCGCTGCCAGGCCAATGCGTCGGCGATGTTGAGCTTGGGCTGGGCCAGCAGCGCCTCGGCCTTTTGCGCCCACTCGGCGGCGATGACTTCCTGTCCCTTGGCGCGCTTCAGTTCATCGAGCTTTTCGCGCAGTAGGCGCGCCGCGCCCTTGTCGCGCGTGCTCAGTTCCTTGAACACGGCCTGCATTTGCTCTGCGCCCGGGCTGCTGGCCAGCCAGTCGCGCACGCGCGCTGCGCGCTCGCCCGAGGTGGGGGCGGTGAAGGCGCCGCCGGTCAGCGTGTCGAGCGCCGGGAGATCATGGGATTTGGAAGAGGCTTGGGTCACAGCGCGATGTCGATAGGTTCTTGGATGGGTCGGTGGGTGGCATTCGCAACCGGCGTAACTCGCTATTTTGGCTGACGCGGGCACCGCGCCGCTCAATTGGTTGCCAGATTCAGTTCGGCGCCGGGTTTCCAGTCGGGCTCCTTCGCGCCGGTGCGCACGGCTCCCAGGAACAGACGCGAGGAATCCAGTCTTTGCCCGAGCAGGTAGTCGCGCACGGCAGTGGCACGGTCCTCGGCCAGTTCGCGCATGCTGCCCTCGTCGACCGGAATGTTCGCCAGCAGCAGATTTTCCATCTCGCTGACCGGCAAGTTTCTGGCCAGGCCGACCACGTTGCGCGGCTTGGCGATGTCGGCGCGCCTGTAGACCTCGGCGAGCAGTTCGGGGTATTCCGCGTCGCTCACCGGTCCGATGTCGGCGGCGCCCTTGCCAGTGCGCGCCGCGACGCGCTGCTTCTCGGCCAGCGCAAGCTGGCGCAGGCGCTGGCGCTGGTAGGCATCGCGCTCGCGCTCCAGGCTGGCGGTGCCGACCACCGTCATTTCGAGGCGCGGGCGATCGATGAGCGCCTTGGCGACCTTGTCGAGATTGCTCCGGGCCTCCGCCGACAGGGCCGCGCTGCCGGGCTCGAAGGCGATGGCGCTCGATTCGCCGCCCCCCTCTCCCCCGCCGAAGCCGCCCGTCAGCAGGCGAAAAGGCGCCGCCACCGCCTTGGCCATCAGGTTGGCGAAGGCCTTGAAAATCAGCGGACCGATGCTGAACTGCGGGTCGTTGAGCGAGCCGCTCAGGGGCAGGTCGACATTGATCACGCCGTTGCGATCGGCCAGCAGGGCGACGGCCAGCTTGACCGGCAGGCTGGCCTGCGCGCCCTTGACCTCGTCGCCGAAGCGCAACTGGTTGAGCACCAGCTTGTTGGTCGCCGTGAGCTGGCCGTCGGGCTTGACGACATAGTTGACTTCCATGCTGAGCCTGCCGCGCTCGATGCCGTGGCCGGCGTAGCGCACCGAGTACGGCGAGAGCGGCGGCAGGTTGAGATCGCGCATCTTGGCCGTGATGTCGAGCTCGAGCGGCTTGGCCAGTGGATTGAGCTTGCCGGTGATGTCGAGCGTCGCCGTCTGCTGCGCCTTGCCGCGCAGCTCCAGGTCGGCCAGCGCCGGCGCCGAAGAGAACGCGCTGAGCCGGCCGGTGAGTTCGGTCAGGTCGGCCGAATAGTTCGGGTTGATGAAAGTGTCGGTGAAGTGGATGCGGCCGTTGTCCAGGCTGATCGGGCCGAAGCGGATGACGTGGCCGGGACCGCTGGCCGTGGCGACCTGGGCCTGCACCGCTGGAGCGGCCGGTGCGTCCAGGGTACGGAGGGCATCGCCGCCGACCATCAGCTCGGCCGGCACCGACGTTCCGCGCGGCCCGGCACCGCGGGCAGCACCCGCGCGGGTGGTGGTCGTGCCGCCGCCGGGGTTGCGCTGCGTCGTCGCCTGGAGCGGCGCCGTGGGCGGAGGCTCGACGGCCGTGGCGGACGTTTTCTGTCCACGCGGCCGGGTCAGCTCCTGCAGGTTCAGCCGACCGGTCTCATCGATGATGAGGCGCGCGAAAAAGTCCGTCAGCGACGCCTCCTTGACGTCGATCGCGGGCGCGGCACCGGGCGCCAGCGTCAGCTGCAGGCCGCGCAGGCCCAGCGTCTTCCAGCTCAGCAGCTCGTTGCTTCCGTCGAGGCCTCGCGACTGCGTCAGGGTGGCGCTGCGGGCACGGAAGTCTTCCAGCGAGGTATCGCCGGCGAGCCTCAGGCTCAGCCCGCCCGGCATCGCGGCATAGCGCAGCGTCCCAAGGTAGCCCAAGTAGGCACGCCGCACATCGACGTTGTTGAGCGCATCGGCGTAGTACGCCTTGAACGCCTGCACCGCAATCCCCGCGACGTCGAGCCGACCTTCGGTCGCGAGCGGCTTGAGCACCAACGTGCCCTGGTAATCAAAGCGCCCCGGATCGCGCCGCCCCTCGGCCCCCATGCGCCCCGAAACCCGCAGCGGCGACGCGTTGGCGGTGCCGGGCGCGACCTTGGCGGCCTTGACGCTCAGGGCGGTGACCTCCAGCACCACCGGTGTCTGGCTGGCCCGGTCGGCGTACGACACGGTGCCGCCATCGACCGCGAGCTGGGCGATCGAGAGCTGCCATGGCGCGCTGCTGGCGGCGGCAGGCGC
>JAQGLP010000213.1 GCA_028292835.1 Variovorax sp. | reverse complement strand
CCGATCAGGGCGAGGGTGGTGGTCATGGTCCGCAGGCTACAGGCAATGGGAAACCGCAGTGTACGGAGGCTGGCCACGCGTCGGGAAGGTCCGGGGCCCCCGTCAGGGCCGCGCCATCTTGCACTCGGTGCCCTGCGCCAGCTCGTTGCCCGTATAGACCGCGTCGGTGCGAAAGCCGTAATGGGTGCCTTCCCAGCCGACCTTCACGGCCTTGCCGTCCACCGGCGCGATGGTGTTGACCACCTGCGGCAGCAGCAGCTGGTGGTCCTCGGCGCGCATGCGCACCGGGCCGACCACCGAGTCGTAGCTCAGGTCTTCCAGCGCGCGCGCCACCTTGGGTGAGTCGGTGCTGCCGGCCTTGGCGATGGCGGCGGCCAGGAGGCGCGGTGTCATCTCGATGCGCGGCGCGAGGAAGTCCTGGCCGGTGCGGGCCTTGTAGGCCTTGGCCAGCGCATCGACCTTCGGCGTGCCGGCCTCGCCCGGATGCCATTCGGCCACCCAGGTCAGCTCGCCCGCCTTGGCCTGCGACACGGCCAGCACCGTGCCCGGGATCGAGCCCGCGCTGTGGTTGAAGTAGCGCAGGTTGTAGCCCGCGTCGCCGGCCGCCTTCAGCAGCAGGTTCATGTCCGTGCCCCAGTTGCCGGTGATGACCGAGTCCGCCCCGCTTTGCCGGATGTTGGCCACGTAAGGGGCGAAGTCCTTGACGCGGCCGATCGGGTGCAGCGCCTCGCCGACGAACTGGATGTCGGGCCGCGCCAGCCCGACCATCTGGCGCCCGTAGCTGGCCCATTGCCGGCCGTGGGCGTAATCCTGGTTGAGCAGGTACATCTTCTGGATCGCCGGCGTTTTCTTGATGTAGTTGGCGATCGCCTTCATCTTCATCGCCGTGTTGGCCTCGGTCTGGAAGTGCCAGAAGCTGCACGCCTTGCCGGTGAGGTCGGGGTCGATGGAGGAATGGTTGAGCACCAGCAGCTCCCGGCCCGGGTTGCGCTGGTTCCAGCGGTTGACCGCCGTCACCAGCGCCGCCACCACCGAGGAGCCCGAGCCGCCGGTCACGATGGCCTGCGCGCCCTGGTCGATGGCCGCCTGCAGCGCGCTCTGGCTTTCCTGCGCGGAGAGCTTGCTGTCGAACCGTAGCAGCTGCATCTGGACGCCTCCTGGCAGCCCGCCCCGGGCGTTGATGTCGTCGACCGCGTACTGCGTGTGCAGCAGCATCAGTTCGCCGACGTTGGCGAACGGGCCCGACAGCGGGTCGATGTAGGCCAGCTTGTAGGTCGGCCGCTGCGACTGGGCGGCGACGGCGCCGCACAGCGCGGCCAGCGCCAGGGCCGCGAGCGGGGCGCGGCGAGCGAGAAAACGGGAAGCTTGCATGGAGTGTCTCCGTGAGGTGAGCTGTCGCCGTCTACGCGGCGGTTGGGCGAAGGCCCAGCACGCGCCATGCGAGCCGGGTCAGTTCGGTGGCGAGCTCGTCGGGCGGGAGCCGGCCATCCGGGCGGTACCAGGTGTAGAGAAAGCCCGGCAGGCTGCAGGCGGCCTGCGCGGTCAGGCGCGTCTCGCCGAAGTCGAAATGCCCGTCGCGCCGACCCTCTTCGAGCAGCGCGCAGAAGCGCTGGTAGAAGTGCCGCGCCAAGCGCTTTTGCGCGGCGATGTACTCGGGGCGGTAGACCTGCGGCTCGCGGTACGGAAAGAAGGCGTGCGGGTAGTGGGCGAGGGTGGCGCGCACCAGTCGCTGCAGGCCCTCGGCGACCTTGACGTGGGCCGCGCGCGTGTCGTCGGGCGGGAAATCCATCGAGGTGAAGCACTCGACCGCGGCCGGCCACGACAGCCGCTCGAAGATGTCCCGTTTGTCGCGGAAGTAGTAGTAGACGAAGGGTTTGGTCGCGCCGACGGCGTCGGCGATCTGCTGGATCGTCGTGAGCGCATAGCCCTGCCGGGCGAAGAGGTCGCGGGCGGCCTCCAGGATGCGCTCGCGCTGCCCGTCGGTGCCGGAGGTGGCCGCGCGCTGGCGACCCGTGTCTCCGGGTGGCGTGGCGGGGAGCGCGCCGACGCCAGGCCCGGGTTTGTGCGGTGTCGCGGATGTTCTACCCATGGGTAGGATTGTTGGGGCACCATGCAAGCCTGGCAAGTAAGCGCCGCAGCTTCGCGGCTATCGGTAACCCTGAGGACGTGACGCCATGGAGACATCTGCCGACACCCCGCCGCAACTGCAGCAGCAGCCGCCCCGGCCATCGCCCCGGTCGCCGGCGGCGCGCCCGCAGCAGCCGCTGCACGAGTACCTGCGCGCCCACGCGCGCGAGCGCGGCGACAAGGCCGCCTGCCTCTGGTACGGCCACGCGACGAGCTGGGCCGAGCTGGACCGCGAGAGCGACGCCTTCGCCGCGCGGCTGCAGGCGATCGGCGTGCAACAGGGCGAGCCGGTGGTGCTGTTCCTGAACAACTGCCCGCAGTACCTGGTCGCGCACTTCGGCATCCAGAAGATCGGCGCCATCGTCTGCCCGAGCGGCCCGCTCAACAAGGAGCACGAGCTGGCCTACCAGGTGGGCGACCTGAAGGCGCGCGTCATCGTGGCGGCATCGTCGCTGCTGCCGGTGGTCGACCGGGTGCGGCCGGGGAGCGCGCTCGCACATGTCTTCGTGGTGCACTACGCCGACCTGCTTCCCGCCGCGCCGTCGCTCGACGTGCCGCCCGAGCTGCAGGTCGCGCAGCGCGAGCCGCGCACCGTGCCCGCCGGCTGCGAGGATTTTCTGGCCGTCATGCGAGGCGGCGGCGCGCCGCGTCCGGTCCCCATCGCGCTCGACGACGTGGCGCTCATGACCTACACCTCGGGCACCACCGGGCTGCCCAAGGGCGCCATGCTGAGCTACGGCAACGCCCTGTTCAAGACGGCCGCCGCCGCCGATTGCAACGGCGTCACGGCCGACGACGTGCTGCTGTCGATCGCGCCGCTCTACCACATCGCCGGCATGCTGATGGGCGTCAATATCCCGGTGCTGACCGGCGCCGCCTCGGTGCTGCTGCACCGCTTCGATCCACACGCCGTGCTGCAGGCGATCGACCGCCACAAGGTCAGTTGGTGGTACAGCATCGCGCCGATGAACGTGGCGGTCATGCAGCAAGGCGACATCGCCTCCTTCGATCTGTCGAGCCTGCGCATGAATCCGGTGACCAGCTTCGGCATCACCTTCACCGAGCCGCTGGCGGCGCAGTGGCGCGGCTTCGCCCCAAACTGCGCCTCGTTCGAGGCCGCCTACGGCCTGTCGGAAACCCACACCTGCGACACCTACACGCCGCGCCACGCGCCGCGCTGGGGCACGCAGGGCATCCCGGTGCCCGGCGTCACCATCCGCATCGTCGACAGTGACACCGGCGCGGACAAGCCCGTAGGCGAAATCGGCGAAATCGTGCTCACCAGCCCCGGCACCTTCAAGGGCTACTGGAACAAGCCCGAGGCGACCGCCGCGACCTTGCGAGGCGGCTGGGTCCACACCGGCGACATGGGAAAACTCGACGCCGACGGCTACCTCACCTTCATCGGCCGCTTCAAGGAAATGATCAAGGTCTCGGGCTACAGCGTGTTCCCGGAGGAGGTCGAGACCATCCTGATCAAGCACCCGGCCGTGGCGCAGGCCGCGGTCGTCGCCGAGCCGGATGCCGAAAAGGGCGAGGTGGTGAAGGCCTACATCGTCAGGAAGCCCGGCGCCGAGCTCGACGCCGAGGCTCTCGTCGCCTGGGCGCGCGACAACATGGCGAGCTACAAGGCGCCGCGCCACGTCCGCTTCATCGACGCGCTGCCGACCACCGGCGCGGGCAAGGTGCTGCGCCGACTTCTGAAAGACTCCCAGTGAAAGAAGTTGTGTTCAAGAAGATCCTGGTCGCCAACCGCGGCGAAATCGCCGTGCGACTGGTGCGCGCGCTGCGCGACCTTGGCATCGCCAGCGTCGCTGTCTACGCCCGCGACGACGCGCAGGCGCTGCACGTGCAGTTCGCCGACACCGCGGTGGCGCTCGGCGCGACCGGCCCGGCGGCCTACCTCGACGGCCCGGCGCTGGTGGCCGTCGCGCGCGCGCAGGGCTGCGATGCGGTGCATCCGGGCTACGGTTTCCTGAGCGAGCGCGCCGACTTCGCGCAGGCCTGCGCCGACGCCGGGTTGACCTTCGTCGGCCCGACGCCGGAACAGCTCGCGCTGTTCGGCGACAAGGCGCGGGCGCGGGCGCTGGCCGCGCAGTGCAAGGTGCCGGTGATGCCGGGCAGCGCCGGCGCGGTGACGCTGGCCGAGGCGCAGGCCTTCTTCGCGGCGCAGCAGGCCGAGGGCGGCGCCGTCATGGTCAAGGCGCTGGGCGGCGGCGGGGGGCGCGGCATGCGCGCGGTGCTCGATCCGGCCGAGCTGCCCGAGGCGCACGCGCGCTGCGTCTCGGAGGCGCGCGCGGCCTTCGGCGTCGAGGGCGTGTACGTCGAGCGGCTGATGCGCAACGCGCGCCACATCGAGATCCAGGTGCTGGGCGACGGCAGCGAGGTCGCCAGCCTGGGCGAGCGCGAATGCACGCTGCAGCGCCGCTTCCAGAAGCTGGTCGAGATCGCGCCCAGCCCGTCGCTGCCCGAGGCGCTGCGCGAGCCGATCACGCAGGCGGCGCTGCGCATGGCGCGCGCCGTCGGCTACCGCGGCCTGGGCACCTTCGAGTTCCTGGTCGACGAACAGTCGGCGACGCTGCCCTGGGTCTTCATCGAGGCCAACCCGCGCCTGCAGGTCGAGCACACCGTGACCGAGGCCGTGACGGGGCTCGACCTGGTGCAGCTGCAGCTGGGCGTGGCGGCGGGTGCGTCGCTGGCGTCGCTGGGCATCGAAACCGCGCGCACCGCGCCGCAGCGCGGCTTTGCGGTGCAGTGGCGCATCAACGCCGAGATGCTCGACGCCGGGGGCCACGCCCGCCCGGCCGGCGGCACGCTGACACGCTTCGAGCTGCCGGCCGGCCCCGGCGTGCGCGTCGACACGCACGGCTATGCCGGCCTCGCGCCCTCGCCGCACTACGACACGCTGCTGGCCAAGCTGGTCGTGCAATCGCCCTCGGCGCGTTTCGCCGACGTGCTGCGCCGTTCGCTGCGCGCACTGGCCGAATGCCGCATCGAAGGCATCGCGACCAACCTGTCGCTGCTGCGCGCCATCGCCGAGCGGCCCGAGTTCGCCGCGCAGACCGTGCACACGCACTTTGTCGAGACGCACCTGGCTGCGCTGCTGGCGGCAGCGCGCGACACGGTTGCTATCAAAACAATAGCATCCGCTGAAGGGGGGGCGGGCGCCAAAGGCGTTTTACATCCGGAGGCCGGAGCCGACGAGGCGGCGGCCGAAGGCCCGGGCCGCTTCACCGTCAAGGCGCCGATGCCGGCGAAACTGGTGCAGTTCGAGGTCGACGTGGGCGACGTGCTGCCGGCCGGCGCGCAGCTCGGCGTGCTCGAAGCCATGAAGATGGAGCACCTGCTGCACGCCCCCGAGGCCGGCCGCGTGGTCGCGCTGCTGGCGGCGCCGGGCGACTACCTGGTGGAGGGCCAGCCGCTCGTCCGGCTGGAGGCGGTCGATGCGCAATCGATCGAAGCCCGGGCCCAGGCC
>JAQGLP010000221.1 GCA_028292835.1 Variovorax sp. | reverse complement strand
GGCGGCACCCCCCTTGGGCTTGGGCCCGCGCTTGGCCCCCTTGGCCGGCGCGGCGCCAGCGGCGGCGACCTTGGCCGGGCGGCCCGGCTTCTTGGCGGCCGGCTTGTCGGTGGCCGACAGGGTGGTGGATTGGCTGGCGACGGCCGTGTCGGCGTCTTTCCCGAGATCAGTGGCAGGGGACGAGGAGAGGGTCACTGGAGTGGCTTTCTTGGCGGCGGGCACCCGGACGCGAACGCGCGCCACGGAGGCGGAGGGCGTCGCGGCAGCAGAGGCGCTGGCGGCTTTCAACGGGTTTTCCGTGCCGGACAATGCGGCGGCTTGTGCGGCGGGCAGAACAGGCTTCTTTGAGCTGGGCATGGGGACCTCGTTACATCAGGAACGGACGAGCGGAAACACAAGCACCGCATCGGAGCGGGCACGGGCACAAAAGGTTCAGAGGAAAAACATTTCCTCAAAGGCAAGATGTCGGGCGAACATTTGGTATGCAGTCCTTGCGGTGGTTTGACCCGTTTCCCGTGGGGAAGTGCATTGCGCGTGGGGTCGGCCCGGAGGTGCTGCTGTCGCTCTTGCCTGTTTTCGCCGGATGCGAAGCTTTACATTATAGCGTCTTGCCGGATTTCAAGCGGTATGCAGGCTCGCACGCAGGCGCTGGCGCAACTCGATCCGCCGTGCTTCGAGCGCCTTGTAGCGCTCCAGTGCCTGCGGGTCGCTGCCGACCGCGGCAATGGCCTCGGTCTGCCGGGCCATGAGGTGCTCGTCGAGCATGAAGTCGAGCACGCTGCGCAGCTCGGCGGCCGCGTCGAGTGCCCGGTGCCCCTCGGCATCGCCCATGGGCGCGCCATCGGCGCCGGTCATGAGCCGCTCGGCCAAGGACTCGAATTCCTGCCCGCGCATCCCCTCGCGCAGCGCCGCCCAGGGCTGCACTCCATGCTCGTGCAGTTGGCGGTCGAGCCAGGCAAACAGCAGTCCGTGGGCGCCCGGCAGGTCGCACAGCAGGGCGTGCATCTCGTGCGACAACGCTTCCCACTGGGCCATGCTGGCGAGCAGCAGCCGCGCCGCGATGTCGGCGCGTGCCAGCGGCTGGACCCGGCCGGCCCCGCGCCCAGGCCGTTCGCGCGTTCGCCCGAAGGAGGAGGACGTTTTCGGACCGTGACGCCCGTCCTGCAAGCGCGGCGTGCTATCGATTGAATAGCTGTCCGCGACAGGAATGGCCGGCGCCCTGGCGCCCGGAGCGCGTGCCCAGAGGGCCGTCAGTTCGCGCCCGTCGAGCTGCACCTGGGCGGCGATGTCGCCCAGGATCTGCTGCCTCAGCGCGCCCTCGGGCAGGGCGCTCCACAGCGCCCGGGCGTTGCTCGCCAGGTGCGCTCGGCCCTCGGCGCTGCCGAGGTCGCAGCCCTCGCGCGCCGCCTCCAGCAGGAAGCGGCTGAGCGGCATCGCCTCGTCCACGCAGCGCGCGAAGGCCTCGGCCCCGAAGGCGCGCACGAAGCTGTCCGGGTCGTGCTCGGCTGGCAGGAACAGGAACTTGACGCTGCGCACGTCGCTCGCGTAGGGCAGGGCGGCGTCGAGCGCCTTGCGCGCCGCGCGCCGCCCGGCGGCGTCGCCGTCGAAGCTGAAGACGACCGCGTCGGTGAAGCGAAACAGCTTTTGCAGGTGCGCCGCGGTGCAGGCGGTGCCCAGCGTGGCGACCGCGTTCGGAAAACCCAGCTGCGCGAGCGCGACCACGTCCATGTAGCCCTCGGTCACCAGCGCGTGGCCGCGCTCGCGCAGCGCCGCGCGCGCCTCGTAGAGGCCGTAGAGCTCCTGCCCCTTGCTGAACACCGGGGTTTCAGGAGAATTCAGGTACTTGGGCTTTTCGTCGCCCAGAACGCGCCCGCCGAAGCCGATGCACTCGCCCTTGACGTTCCTGATCGGGAACACGATGCGGTCGCGGAAACGGTCGTAGCGCTTGCCGTCGTCGTCCTCGCCGACGATCACCAGGCCGCTCTCGGCCAGCAGCGCATCGTCGTACGCCGGGAACACGCCGGCCAGCGTGCGCCAGCCCGGCGGCGCGTAGCCCAGCCCGAAGCGCTTGGCGATCTCGCCGGAGAGGCCACGCGCCTTCAGGTAGTCGATCGCGGCGGGCGACTGGCGCAGGTGCTTTCGGTAGGCGGCGGCGGCGCGTTCGAGCACCTCCGACAGCGTGCCCTGCTTCTCGCGCTGCGCGGCGATGCGCTCGCGCTCGCCCGGAGGGGCGTCGTCCTCGGGCACCTGCAGGCCGTACTGCTGCGCCAGGTCCTGCACCGCCTCGACGAAGCCCATGCCCGCATGCTCCATCAGGAAGCCGATGGCGTTGCCGTGCTTGCCGCAGCCGAAGCAATGGTAGAACTGCTTGGTCGGGCTGACCGAAAAGGACGGCGAGTTCTCGCTGTGGAACGGGCACAGGCCCATGAAGTTGGCGCCGTTCTTCTTCAGCGGCACATGGCGCCCGACGATCTCCACCACGTCGGCGCGGGCGATCAGTTCCTGGATGAAAGATTGGGGGATGGTCATGGCGGCACGGAACGCCAAATCATACGCAGTACGTCGTTGCGCGGCAGCGCCGTCCTACGCCCGGCGGCGGGGCGGCCGGCGGCATACTCGCGCCATGTCCGGACCCATCGCCTCCTTTTCCCTGCAGCTCCCTTGGTCCCCGCGCCGCACCGGTGCGCGCACGCCGCCGGGGCGCCCATGCCCGTGACCCGGCCCACGATTGCCGCGCACGCCGCGGCGCTGCTGCGCCATCCGCTCCTGTTCCTCTGGAACACGGTCAAGTCGTTTCGCGCCAACCAGGGACTGCTGCTGGCCGGCGCGGTGGCGTATTACGCGCTGCTGTCGATCGTGCCGCTCCTGATCCTGAGCGTGATCGCCCTGTCGCACTGGATCGACCAGGCCGACCTGCTCGCGACCATCGGGCGCTACCTGGAGTGGCTGCTGCCGGGGCAGTCACGCGCCATCGTGCAGGAGCTGTCGAACTTCCTCGCCCACCGCGACGTGGTCGGGCCGGTGCTGCTGGTCACCATGATCTTCTTCAGCTCGCTCGCCTTCACGGTGCTGGAGAGCGCGATGGCGGTGATCTTCCACCACCGCAAGAGCCACCGGCAGCGCCACGCGCTGGTGTCGGCGCTCATGCCCTACCTGTACATCCTGTGCCTGTGCATCGGGCTGCTGCTGGTCACGCTGGTGTCGGGCGCACTGCAGCTCATCAGCCAGGAAAGGGTCGAGCTGCTGGGGCGCAGCTGGTCGCTGTCGGGCGTCTCGGGCGTGCTGCTGTACCTGATGGGACTGGCCGGCGAGATCTCCATGCTGACCTCGCTCTACTTGGTGATGCCGGTCGGACGGCTGTCGCTGCGCCACGCGCTGCTGGGCGGCGTGACGGCCGCGCTGTTGTGGGAGGTCACGCGGCGTGTGCTGGTGTGGTACTTCTCGACGCTGTCGCAGGTCAACGTGGTCTACGGCTCGCTCACCACCGCCATCGTGGTGCTGCTGAGCCTGGAGATCGCAGCGACCTTCGTGCTGTTCGGCGCGCAGGTGATCGCGCAGTACGAGCGCTTCGACCGCACCGGCAGTCTGAGGCCGGTGCCGCCGCCAGCCGAGCCGCTGGCCGAGATCGTCGAGCCCGCGCCACCTGAATCCTGAGAAAAAGGCCTAAAACGCTCACCATGACTAGGTTCCCAGCTATCAAATCAGGAGCAATGCCAAGCCGGCGAAACCTTGGCGCGGCCTTTGTTTTTCAGCGCGGCGCCAGCCGGATCGCCCCGTCCAGGCGGATGACCTCGCCGTTGAGCATGTCGTTCTCGATGATGTGCTTGACCAGCCTGGCATAGTCCTCGGGCGTGCCCAGGCGCGAAGGGAAAGGCACGCTGGCGGCCAGCGCGTCCTGCACCTCCTGCGGCATGCCGAACAGCATCGGCGTGCCGAAGATGCCGGG
>JAQGLP010000108.1 GCA_028292835.1 Variovorax sp. | reverse complement strand
GCGGCTCTGCCGCAACCTTGAAAGGCATGGGTAGAAAGGCCACCGAGCCTTCTGAACACAGGAGACAACATCATGAAATCCCGTTCACGCTGGTTCCTTGTTGCCACAGTCGCGATTGCGATGGGATCATCCTTGTTGAGCCCGCCGCTCGCATCGGTGACACCGTCCTCTTCAGCGTCCTACCAGGCGCAGGGCGTGACGGTTGCCGCCGCCCCGGATGCCAACACCTCGTGGCACGAGATGCTGATGGCGAGGCGCTGGTAGCCTTGGCGCAGTCAATTGCCGAAACGCTAAAACAGCAATGCCCGCCCAGGCCTGGCAACCAGGCGGCGGGTGGGCATTGACCGGTTGTGCGGCTTTGCCGGGTTTCAGGCAGCGCGTTCCCGGCGCTCGCGCGCCATCGTCATGGCGGTGTCCTCGATCATGTCCTCCTGGCCGCCGACCATGCCGCGCCGTCCCATCTCGACCAGGATGTCGCGCGCGGGCACGCCGTACTTCTTCTCGGCGCGCTTGGCAAACAGCAGGAACGAGCCGTACACGCCCGCGTAGCCCAGCGTCAGCGCATCGCGGTCGATGCGGATCGGGAAATCCATCATCGGCACCACGCGGTCCTCGGCCACGTCCTGGATCTTGAACACATCCACCCCGGTCTCGATGCCCATGCGCGCGCACACGGCAACGAGCACTTCCATCGGCGTGTTGCCCGCGCCGGCGCCCAGGCCGGCCGCTGCCGCGTCGATGCGGTTGGCGCCGCACTCAATGGCGGTGATCGAGTTGGCCACGCCCATGGCCAGGTTGTGGTGGGCGTGAAAGCCCAGTTCGGTCTCTGGCCTGAGGGCAGCGCGCACCGCGCTCAGCTTTTCCTTCACGTCGCCCGGCAGCATGTGGCCGGCCGAGTCGGTGACATAGATGCAGTTGGCGCCATAGCCCTCCATCAGCCGCGCCTGGCCGACCAGCTTCTCGGGGCTGGCCATGTGCGCCATCATCAGGAAGCCCACGGTGTCCATGCCCAGCGCGCGCGCCTTGCTGATGTGCTGCTCGGACACATCGGCCTCGGTGCAGTGGGTGGCCACGCGGATGGTGCCCACGCCCAGGTCCCTGGCCATCAGCAGGTGGTCGACGGTGCCGATGCCCGGCAGCAGCAGGGCCGAGACCCTGGCCTGCTTCATCAGCGGGATCACCGCGCCCAGATACTCCTCGTCGGCGTGCGCCGGAAAGCCGTAGTTGACCGAGCTGCCGCCCAGCCCGTCGCCGTGGGTGACCTCGATCAGCGGCACGCCGGCCTCGTCGAGGCCGGTGGCAATGTGCTTCATCTGTTCGAGCGTCATCAGGTGGCGCTTGGGGTGCATGCCGTCGCGCAGCGTCATGTCGTGCACGGTGATTTTCTTGCCTTGCAAATTCATGGGGAGGCTCCTTGGCGGTTCAGGCGGTGGCCAGCGCGGCGGCTGCGGCGCTGGCGGGCGTGGGGCCGAGCACGAGCGTGCCGGCGAGGATTTCCTCGGCGAACATCTCCGCCGTGCGGGCGGCAGCAGCGGTCATGATGTCCAGGTTGCCGGCGTACCTGGGCAGGTAGTCGCCCAGGCCCTCGACCTCCAGGAACACCGAGACGCGCCTGCCGTCGAACACCGGGCCGTTGACCAGCTTGTAGCCCGGCACGTACTTTTGCACCTCGGCAATCATCTGGTGGATCGACTCGGTGATGGCTGCCTGGTCGGGCTCGGTCTCCAGCAGGCAGTGCACCGTGTCGCGCATCATCAGCGCCGGCTCGGCCGGGTTGATGATGATGATGGCCTTGCCCTGGGCGGCACCGCCCACCTGCTCGACCGCGGCGGCCGTGGTGCGGGTGAACTCGTCGATGTTCTTGCGCGTGCCGGGGCCCACCGAGCGGCTGGAGACCGTGGCGACGATCTCCCCGTAGGCCACCGGCTGCACCCGGCTGACGGCCGCGACCATGGGAATCGTGGCCTGGCCGCCGCAGGTGACCATGTTGACGTTCATCGCGCCCCGGCCCAGGTGCGCCCTCAGGTTGACCGGCGGCACGCAGAACGGGCCGATGGCCGCGGGCGTGAGGTCGATCATCAGCGCGCCCTCGGCGTTGACCTTGCGGCTGTTCTCGGCATGCGCGTAGGCGCTGGTCGCGTCAAAGACGATCTGCACGCCGTCGGCTCGCATGTGCGGGATCAATCCGTCAACGCCGTCCGAGGTGGTCTTGATGCCCATCTCGCGGGCGCGCTGGAGGCCGTCGGATTCGGGGTCGATGCCCACCATCCACACGGGCTCCAGCACCGCGCTGCGCCGCAGCTTGGCCAGCAGGTCGGTGCCGATGTTGCCGGGGCCGATCAGGGCGCATTTGATTGTTGTCGGGGTCATGATGTGTCCTTAGTCTGAAAAAGCGATCGAGCAGCCGCCCAGGCCTTCGATCTGCATCGTGAAGCGGTCGCCGCTGACGGCCGGCACCAGCGGCGCCAGCGAGCCCGACAAAATCAGCTCGCCGGCCTTGAACGGGATGCCGAAGGCACCCAGCGTGTTGGCCAGCCAGGCCACCGCCTCGGCCGGGTGGCCCTGCACCGCCGAGCCCAGGCCGGCGCCGGCAGGGGCATCGTTTTTCCACATCTGCATGGAGGCGGCCGCCAGGTCGAGCGCGCGCGGGTCGGTACGCTGGGTGCCGACGACAAACACGCCGCAGGAGGCGTTGTCGGCCACGGTGTCCTGGATTTTTATTTTCCAGTCGTCGATGCGCGAATCGACGATCTCGAAGCAGGGCGCGACCCATTCGGTCGCGGCCAGCACGTCCTCGCGCGTCACGCCCGGGCCCTGCAGGTCGGACTTGAGCATGAAGGCAATCTCGCCCTCGGCGCGCGGCTGGATCAGGCCGGCCTTTTTCAGCGATACGGTGGCGCCATCGGCGAACTGCATGGCGTCGGTCAGAAAGCCGAAGTCGGGCTGGAACACGCCCAGCATGTCCTGCACCGGCTTGGAGGTCACGCCGATCTTCTTGCCGACGACGCGCTCGCCGGCGGCCTCGCGACGCGACAGGAATCGCAGCGAGATGCGGTAGGCGTCGTCGATCGTGATGTCGGCGTAGCGCGTGGTGAGCGGCGCCAGCGTGCGGCGCTGGCGCAGGGCGTCGAACAGTTCGTCGCCGAGCCGGGGGAAGAGGGCAGCATCCATCGGGTCAGCCGTTCTGCAGGAAGTCGATGCAGCCGCGGTTGAACATCTCGCGGTGCTCGACCTGCACCCAGTGGCCGCAGCGGTTGACCAGCACCATGCGCGCCTGGGGGCAGTGGTCCATCAGCTTCATGGTGCCGCTGGCCGGGTTGAACTGGTCGTTCACACCCCAGAAGCCGAACACCGGGCAGCGCAGCTCGTGCAGGCGCTCGGTCATGTTCGGAACCTTCAGGATGGAGCGGGCGGCCTGGGTCTGGGTGGCGGCGATCGGCGCGCGCTCGTTGATGATCTCGTCGGTCAGCAGCGATGGGTCGAACAGCTGCATCGTCATCACGGCGCGCATCGCCTCGGCGCCGGTCTTGCCCGATTTGTAGATATTGAACATGTTGGCAATGCCGGGCATCGCCAGGTAGGTGTCCAGGTCTTCCACGCCGCCCGGCGCCATCAGGATCAGGCGCGCCACGTCGTCCGGATAGGCCAGCGCGTAGCCCAGCGCTACCGCGCCGCCCAGCGAATTGCCCAGCAGCGTGACGCGTTGAAGGCCCAGCCCGTCCACCAGCCCCTTGATGCCGGCAATGAACAGGTCCAGGTCGTACTGCGGCAGGTCGGGCTTGCTCGACAGGCCGTAGCCCAGCAGGTCGGGCACGATGGTGCGAAAGCCGGCCTCGGCAAACGCCGGGTAGTTGCCCTTGAAGTTGCTGTAGCCACTGGCGCCGCCGCCCGCGCCATGCAGGAAGATGACGGCTTCGCCTTCGCCCTGGTCATGGTAGTGAACGCGCTGCGGCAGGCCCGCCACCGGGGCGATGTCGAGGTAGTGGCCTTCTGGGATGGAGTGGGGTGTCTGCATGGGGTGTGGGTGAAAAGGAAAAGAGGAAAAAGGCGCGTCGGATACCACCTTGGCTGCGGCTGCGGCTGCGGCTGCGGCTGCGGCTGCCGTGGCCGGCAATCCACGTTTCAGGAGGCGGAAAGACCGGGTCCAGGCGCCGTGGCCGGCGCTTGCCAGAGTTTGGGCAGGCCCGGGTCGGTGGCCAGAATGGCCTGCTTCAGCAGGTTGCGCAGCGCGGCGGATTCCAGCTCGCCCATGCGGTCGACCAGGTTGGCCTCCACCACCTTGGCGGCGGCCAGCACATGCAGGATGGCATCGCTGCCCGCTGGGCTCAGGCGCAGGCCCGGCTGCGTACCGCCTTCCGCCAGCAGCAGGCCACGTTCCACCAGCGACTGCAGCGTGGCGGCTCCCAGGTCCACGCCGGTGTAGGCGATATGGGCGGCGATTTCCTCGGCCGCCAGCGGCTGGCGCACGCTCAACAGCGAGAGCACGAAGAAGTCGGTATCCGACAGGTGGCGCTGCTGCAGCGTGCCGCGCATGCCATGGACAAACTGGAAGTGGGCGCGGCCAAACAGGTAACCCAGCAGGTTTTCCGAATACAGTGCGCCGTCCATGTTGGCCAGCGGCTCGGTGGAAACCGGCGCCGCCTTGCGCGCGGCCAGCGCATAGCCGCCGGTGACATAGAGCAGCGGGGGCAGGGCGCAGCTGTCGTATTGCAGCACCTCGCCGACAAAGATGGTGTGGTCGCCGCCCTCGTATTGAAAGGCGGTGCGGCACTGGAAGCGCGCGCTGCACTCGGGGATCAGCGGCACGCCATGGGCCGAGGCGTCCAGCGCCAGCCCGGCGAACTTGTCCTCGCCTGCGCGGGCGAAGCGGTTGGACAGGGCTTCCTGCTCGTTCGACAGGATGTGCACGTTCCAGTGCTTGCTGCCGCTGAAGACCGGCAGGCTGCGCGCATTGTTGGCCAGACTCCAGAGCACCATGGGCGGCTCCAGCGACACCGAGTTGAAGCTGTTGGCCGTGATGCCCACCGGCGAGCCATCGGCCGTGCGGGTGGTCACGATGGTGACGCCGGTGGCAAACATCCCGAGCGCGCGGCGAAAGTCCTTGGGGTCAAAGGGCGTGGCAAGCTGGTCCATACAAGTCTCCTGGTACTTGGCGGCCAAGCTTGCCGGGCGGCGCGCCGTCTCGAATCCCCCACACGGACTAGGCGCGGACCAGGGCATCGCATCGGCAGGCAGCCGGTTGTCTCTGGCCGTCATGCCGACATGGCCCGCGCGGCCTGGGCCCCCTCGCAGGCGCCTGCGTGCCCGGCGTTTTTTAGTCTGATTGGACGATGAGCCAAGCGGGGGCGGATGGGAATATCCGTGCATCGCAAGGTCCCTGCCTTGTTGACTTGCCCCAAACCCACTTGCGCCGCACGGCCCAGCCTTCCGGAGACAGACCATGATTGCAGTGAAAGACGACTACTCGACGCCCGAGGCGATTGAGCTGATAGCGCGCGCCAAGGCATTGGCACCCAAGCTGGCCGATCGCGCCCTGGCTGCCGACCGCGAAGGCCGCGTCAGCGAAGAAACCGTGGCCGATATCGACCGGGCCGGCCTGTTCCGGATACTGCAGCCCAGGCGCTGGGGCGGCTACGAAATGGACCCGCGCGTGTTCTATCAGGTGCAGATGGCGCTGGCCGAAGGCTGCATGTCCACCGCCTGGATCTTCGGCGTGATCGGCGTGCACAACTGGGAGCTGCCCCTGTACGGCGAACAGGCGCAGCAGGATGTCTGGGGCCAGGACAGCTCGGTGCGCATCGCCTCGACCTACATGCCGGCAGGCAAGGCCGAGAAGGTGGAGGGCGGCTACCGTTTCTCGGGGCACTGGGGGTTTTCCAGCGGCGTCGAGCACTGCGACTGGATCTTCCTGGGCGCGCTGCTGCCCAAGGCCGACGGCACCGGCATGGAACACAACACCTTCCTGTTGCCCAAGTCGGACTTCAAAGTCGTCCAGAACTGGGACGTGCTGGGTCTGCGCGCCTCCGGCAGCCACGACATCGTGGTGGAGAACGCCTTTGTACCGGCTTACCGCGTCAATGCCACCAACGACCACAGCGACGCCGCTTGCCCGGGCCGCGCGCTCAATGACGGCTGGCTCTACCATATTCCCTTCATTCAGGTATTCCAGCGTGCCGTGTCGACCGCCTGCATCGGTGCGCTCGATGGGGCGATTGCCGAGTTCCGCCAGCGCGCCGCCGCGCACGTCGGCAAGCATGGTGGCAAGACCGCCGAGGACGTCAACGCCCAACTGGCCATCACCGAAGCCATGATGGCGTCCGACGCGCTCAAGCTGGTGCTGATGCGCAATTTCGCCCGCGTCGTCGAATGCGCCAAGACGGGCGACTCCATGACGGTCGAGGAACGCCTGCTGCAGCGCGCCCAGTCGTCGCAGGTGCCCAAGGTCTGCGCACGCCACGTCGACGAACTGCTGCGCGCCACCGCCGCATCGGGCGCCTACAAAACCAATCCGATCGAGCGCTTCTTCCGCGACATCCACCAGTCGCGCGGCCACATCGCCAACAACACCGATACCTATGCGCGCGCGCATGGCGCCGTGATGCTGGGCCTGCCCAACGCCGACCCGTTCGTCTGAAGCGGCAACGGTCCAACGATTGCAGAAAGAGGCAGCTGTGCAACAAGATTTCGATGTGATCGTGGTCGGCTCGGGCGCCGGCGCGCTGCTGGCGGCCATCCGGGCCAGCGACGAAGGACTCAAGGCGCTGGTGGTGGAAAAGGCCCCGCTGGCCGGCGGCACCTCGGCCATCTCGGGCGGCGGCATCTGGATTCCCGACAACCACGACATGCCGAAGGCCGGCCTGCGCGACAGCATCGACGTGGCCTTCGGCTACGTCAAGGCCTGCGCCAAGGGCTTGGCCAGCGACGACCGGGTACTGGCCTATGTCGAGACGGCGCGCCACATGGCGCGCTACCTGGCGCAGATCGGCATTCCCTACCGCTGCATGCCGCATTACTCCGACTACTACCCGGCCATCGAGGGTGCGCTGCCCGGCGGCCGCACCATGGACCCGGTGGATTTCAACGCCGCCCGGCTCGGCTTGGAGGGATTGAGCCTGATGCGCCCGACCAATCCGGGCCAGCTGATTTTCGGCCGCATGAACATCAACGCCGTCCAGGCCCGTTCCATGCTGGCGCGCGAGCGCAAGTCCAAGTGGACGCTGATGTGGATCATGGGGCGCTATTTCCTGGACTACCCGTGGCGTCGCAAGACCCGGCGCGACCGGCGGCTGACCGGTGGCCAGGCGCTGGTGGGCGGCCTGCTGACAGCGCTGCGCCAGCGCAATATTGCGCTGTGGTTGAACACCCCGCTCGAATCGCTCATCACCGAGGGCGGCTGCGTCACCGGCGTGGTGGTGCAAAAAGACGGCCAGGCACTGCGCCTGCAGGCGCGCCAAGCGGTGATCCTGGGCGCCGGCGGCTTCGAGCGCAACCAGGAAATGCGCGAGCAGCACCTGCCCAAACCCACTGACCAGGGCTGGACCGCCACCCCGCCCGGCGGCAACACCGGCGAGGCGATCCGTGCCGGCGCGGCCGCCGGCGCCCAGTTGCACCTGATGGCCCATACCTGGGGGGTGCCCACGATGGAGGTGCCCAGGGAAGAAAAATTCCGGCCACTGTTCGTCGAGCGCTCGCTGCCGGGCTGCATGGTGGTCAATGCGCGCGGCGAGCGCTTTCTGAACGAGTCCGGGCCTTACCCGGAATTCCAGCAGGCGATGTTCGCCAACCACGCCAAGACCGGTGGCGCGATTCCCGCATGGATCGTGTTCGATGCCGGCTTTCGCGCCAAATACCCGATCGGCCCGCTGATGCCCGGGGCCGCCGTGCCCGACAGCCGGCTGCGCAAGAGCTGGTTGAACACCGTGTACTGGAAGGGCGAGACTTTGGAAGAACTGGCCAGCCAGATCGGCGTCGATGCCGCCGGTCTGGTGACCAGCGCCGCGCGCATGACCGAATTCGCCCGCACCGGCAAGGACCTGGACTTCGACCGGGGCGGCAACGTGTTCGACCGCTACTACGGCGACGTCCATGCCAAGCCAACCCCAACCTGGCGCCGATTGACCAGGGTCCGTTCTATGCCATGAAGCTGCATCCCGGCGACATCGGCACCAAGGGCGGCCTGCTGACCGACCGCGACGCCCGCGTGCTGAACGACGCCGGCGAAGTGATAGAGGGGCTGTACTGCGTGGGCAACAACTCGGCCTCGGTGATGGGGCCGGCCTATCCCGGCGCCGGTTCGACGCTCGGCCCGGCCATGACCTTTGCCTACCGCGCCATTGCCGCCATCAAGGGCCAGCCGATACCGCTTGAAAGAGGCGACCTGCTGGAGCGCGCGGCATGAGCGGAAACAGGCGGCCTTCCACCGTCACCCCGATCGCTCCGGCGCTGGAGGTCGAAGACGCGCAAGCGGTGGACTGGAGCGACAGCGCCGACGTGATCGTCGTCGGCTGGGGCGCGGCCGGCGCCTGCGCAGCCATCGAGGCGCGGGACGCCGGTGCCTCGGTGCGGGTGATCGACCGCTTCGACGGCGGCGGCGCCAGCGCGCTGTCGGGTGGGGTGGTCTACGCCGGCGGCGGCACGCCCTACCAGCGCCAGGCCGGTTTCGAGGACACGCCCGAGGCCATGGCCGACTACCTGCGCTACGAGGTCAACGGCGTGGTCAGCGAGGCGACGCTGCAGAAATTCTGCGACGACAGCGCTGCCAACCTGGCATGGCTCGAAGCCCAAGGCGCGCGCTTTGCCGCCACCATGCCCGACCACAAGACCTCCTACCCGCCCGATGGCAAGTTCCTGTACTACTCGGGCAACGAGGTGGTGCCGGCCTGCCGGGGCGAGCGCGGCGCTCCGGCGCCTCGCGGCCACCGGACGGTGGCCAAGGGGCAGTCCGGCAAGGTGCTGTATGCCGCG
>JAQGLP010000103.1 GCA_028292835.1 Variovorax sp. | reverse complement strand
CCAGCGGAAACCAGCCGATGCCCCGCCGCCCACCGCCGAGGGGCAGCGTCGCCTGTGCGCCACCGAGGAAGCCGACCAGCGCCGGCGCGTACACCGGGCGCGCGATCCGGGGCCCCGGCACCCAGGCCCAGCGCGGGCCCAGGCGCGTCCAGCGTCCGTAGTGCGACGGCGCGAAGCCCCAGGGGGCGCTGTCGATCCAGGTCCAGCCCCATGGCGCCACGTCGATCCAGCCGCCCTCGCGGTAGGGCGCCCAGTCGGCGTCGACGTTGCGCGGGTACCAGACGGCGCCGTAGGTGGCATCGTTCTGCCAGTCGCCGTAACTGTCGAGCTGCTGGTAGCCGGCCACCTCGCGCGAGAGGTAGCGCGCCGACACCGACTGGTCCTCGATCCGGTCGCGCTCGGCCACCCAGCGCTCGAAGTCGCCCTGCGCCAGCGGCGCGCCGGCCGCTGCCTCCAGGCGGCGACCCGCCACGGCCAGCTGCTGCCCGGCCGCCAGCGACTGCGTCTCGCCGTTTTCCCCGTACACCCGCGCGCTGCCCGCGTCCACCGCGACCTGCGTGGTGCCGGCGGCCGCATCGGCGTCGATGCGGTACTGGCCGGGGCTCTGGATCACCAGGGCCAGGTTGGCGGTATCGATCTCGATGCGTTCGCCGGCCGTCTCGTCACGCACGCGTAATTGCGCGATGCCCTGTCGCAGCGTCAGGCGCAGGGTCTGGTCGCCCAGCTCCGACAATTCCATCAGGGTCTGCTCGTCGAGCCGCACGGCGGTCGGGCCGGTCTGGAACTCGCTGCGTGCGCCGCGGTCGTTCCAGAGCCGGTCGCCGCTGGTGAGGGGGCGGTTGGGCACCAGGTCGTACCAACTGTCGTCGCCGGCCGGGGAGAAGCTCATCGTGCCCTGCTGGGCGCCCAGGTACGCCACCCGTGACGGTGGGTCCGGCTGGGCGCTGACCGCCAAGCTCATGCACAGCAGCAGGAGCGCCAGGCCATGCCGCAGCGGCTGGGCCAGGTCGGACAGGACAGGGCGTTTCATGGCGTGCCTCGCGGTGCGATGGAGTGGCGTTCTCCATATAACGCGCGACCCTGGCCCCTTGGCTGTCAGTGCCGGCGCCGAGGTTGCAAAACGTCAGATCAAAAAGGACGCCAGTCCTCGCCCCAATTCAACTAAAAGCTATCAAAAAGATAGCAAACGAAGAATTTTGGTGCCGCTGGATTTAAAGCCCTGCGCAAGAGTGCGTCCACTCCCGCGCCGCGCCCGTAGCGGCGTTCAATGCCGCGCTTTGGGGTGCGCCAGGAAGAAGCGCAGCATCTCGGCGCTGGCGTCCGCGCCCCTCGGGTCGGTGTAGCTGCCCTGGGCGCTGCCGCCCGACCAAGCGTGGCCGGCGCCGTGCAGCCGCCAGTGCTCGATGGCGACGCTGCCGTCGGCCGCCAAGTACTCGCTGCGCGTGAAGCCCTGGCCTTGCGTGGAGCGGCCCTCGCTGACGCGCGGCGCGGCGCCGCCTTGCATGGTCTGCGCGGCGCTGACCACGGCGGTGCCATTGCGCGGGTGCACGGTCGCGTCGGCATCGCCATGGAAGACGATGACCGGCGGCGTGGTGCCGCCGTGCGACGCTGCACCCGGGGTGGGGCCGCCCTGCATCGCGGCCATCGCGGAGGGGAGGTCCTGGGCCGCGCCGGCCGGCAGTCCGGAATGCACGCCGACGGCAGCGAACAGTTCGGGGTAGCAGCGCCCCAGGATGTCGGCCATCGCGCCGCCGGCCGACAGCCCGGCCACATAGACGCGCGCCGGATCGATGTGCTGCTCGGCCATGACCGACTGCGTGAGCGCCGCCAACAGCGCGGGCTCGCCCCGGCCGCGCTGCTGGTGCTGCGTCTTGAACCAGTTCCAGCACCGGTTGGCGTTGCCGCGCTGCGTCTGTTCCGGGTAGAGCACGACAAAGCCGTGCTCGCGCGCCAGCGCGTTCATGCGCGTGCCGGAGGCGAAGTCGGCCGGGTCCTGGGTGCAGCCGTGCAGCATCAGCACCAGCGGCCGCGGTGCGGCCCCGGCGGCGAAGGCCGGCGTGTACAGCTTGTACGCCAGGGTGCGCCCGCCGTGACTGAAGCTGCCGTCGCTCCAGCGCTCCTGGGCGCTGTCGGGGCCGGACCGGGCAACCGGCGCGGCGTGCTCGGCCACGTCGGCCTCGGCCGGATGGCGGCGCGCCTCGGAGTCGGCGACCACGCGCACCAGGCCATCGAGCACGATCGAGCGGTTGTCGCGCGCCATCGGGCGCAGGCCGTTGTCAGATTCAGGCGCCGGCCCGTCGGTTTCGCCGCGCAGGGCCCGTTGGATGGCCTGGGTGGCCGCCATCAACTGCCCGGACTGGGACAGTTGCGTGGCTTCGGTCATCAAGCGCTGGAAGAGCGGGTTCATGAGGTTCTTTCGTTGAGTGGGTGCAGGGGCAAAGCAGCGCGGACGCAGGCTTCAGTGAATGCGCTCGGCCAAGGCCGCCTTGACGGCGCCGCTGGCGTGCAGCGCGCCCAGCACGGTGATGGAAGCAATGGTTTCAAGGGCAAGTTCAGGTGTCACGTCGGCCGCGATGCTGGCCAGGCCGAGCACGCGTACATCCAGTTTGTCGCCGGCGCGGCGCACCGCTTCGAGGTCAGCAGCGCTGAAGTGCTGTAGGCCAAGCACCAGCGTCTTGCGCGCCACGACCTGCCGCAGCGTGTCGCCGTGCAGCGCCAGCTGATTGCGGATGGCCGTGCGGATGAAGTCCGTGCGGTTGGAATAGAACGCCTCGGCCACAAGCAGGTCGACGTGGCCCAGATCGACGTAGCCGAGGTTGATGGTGATCTTTTCCGAGTCCGGGAGCTTGGTGCGCAACGGCGCTGGAGCGGGAAGGGTGTGCATGTCGCCATCTTAGCACCATCCATATAGATGGTGCAAGGATGGTAATTGGATGGTTTCTCTGGACCGGGCAGAGGCTGGCAAAATGAAGCCATGAATTCCGATGCCTCCTCCTCCAGCACTTCCGCTCCCTCCGCGCGGGACGTGCGGCCGGCCGAGGGCTATGCCGGCGACATCACGCCGCAGTTGGCCGCTCGCTGGGTCGACAGCGGCGAGGCGGTGCTGATCGACGTGCGCACCGATGCCGAGCGCGAATGGGTGGGCCAAGTGCCCGGCGCGGTGCCGCTGGCCCTGAAGCAATGGCCCGGCATGGTGCCCAATTCCGGTTTCGACGACGGATTGCGCGCCGCCGTGCCGGCCGGCAAGAAGGCTGTGCTGCTGTGCCGCAGCGGCGTGCGGTCGGTGGCCGGGGCGCGCCGGGCGGCGCAACTGGGCATCGAGGCCTACAACATCCTGGGCGGCTTCGAGGGCGATCCCGACGCCCGGGGCCAGCGCGGCCACATCAACGGCTGGCGCTTTCTCGGCCTGCCCTGGAAACAGGGCTAAGACCGGCGGCGCCGTCCCTTCCCCGGAGCGCGGCGCCAGCGAACTTTCTGACCGATCAGTTCAGCGACGGGATGCGCAGCTTCTGACCCGGATAGATCTTGTTGGGGTCCGACAGCATCGGCCGGTTGGCCTCGAAGATCGCGTTGTACTTGTTGGCGTCGCCGTAGTATTTTTTCGCGATGGACGACAGCGTGTCGCCGCTGATCACGTCGTGGAACTGCGCCGCTGCCTGGGCGGCGGGCGCGCTCAGGTTGTTTTCCACGCCCGTCACGTTGGCCACGTTGCCGGCGGACAGCGCCGCCTTCTCGCTGGCCTCCTGCGAAGGCGCGTTGCCCGAGAGTGTCACCTTGCCACTGGCGCCGTCATAGGTCACCGCCAGGTTGGAGAGGCCGAGGTTCTGCTTCTCGATGTAGGTCTTGATCGCGTCGCCTGCCGCGGCGTTGGCATCCGCGGGAGAGATTGGGGTCCCGCCAGCGGTGGGCGTTGCCGCGTGGGCCGACGAGCCGCCGAGCAGCTTTTCCCCGGCGTCCTTGATGAAGCTCAGCAATCCCATGGTGGTTT
>JAQGLP010000064.1 GCA_028292835.1 Variovorax sp. | reverse complement strand
CGTCACCGCCTGTTCGAGCGAAATCCACGACTGGGGGAGCCCCTGGGCCGACAGCTTCAGAACCTTCACCACACGCCTCCTCGACAAAAGGACGGAACACGCAGAAAGAAAAAGACAACACAGGCAGGCAGCCCCCACGGCAACCGGGCAATGCCGCAAGGCCAGCGCACGCCGCGCCGGCGAACGTGTCCGCAGGGGAGCACGGGCGCTGAGTCACAATATACCGGCTTTATGACAAAACGTGCTTGCACGCCCATCCAGCGGGCGCGCAGCGCTATCAAAAAGATACCAACCCATGCAGGTATTCAGAGGCTTCCGGCACCCGGGCGTGGCGCGAGCCTGTGCCCTGACGATCGGCAATTTCGACGGCGTGCACCGCGGCCACCAAGCCATGCTGGCGCTCTTGAACACCCAGGCGCGCCAGCGCGGGCTGCCCAGCTGCGTGCTGACCTTCGAGCCGCATCCGCGCGACTACTTCGCCGCCCTCGCCAGGAAGCCCGAGCTCGCACCCGCGCGCATCGGCACGCTGCGCGACAAGTTGAGCGAGCTCGCCGCCTGCGGCGTGGAGCAGACCGTCGTGCTGCCGTTCGATGCCCGGCTCGCCACGCAGACGCCCGAGGACTTCATCGAGCGGGTGCTGGTCGAGGGCCTCGGCACGCGCTACCTGCTCGTGGGTGACGACTTCCGCTTCGGCGCCCGGCGCGCCGGCGACCACGCGATGCTCGCCGCGGCGGGTGCGCGCCGCGGCTTCGAGGTGGCCCGCATGGAGAGCTACGAGCTGACGGGCCCGGAGGCGCGGCCCTCGGGTGGAGCGGGCCTGCGCGTCTCGAGCTCCGCCGTGCGCCAGGCGCTGGTCGAGGGCCGCATGGCCGACGCGCAGGCGCTGCTCGGGCGGCCCTACGCCATCTCCGGCCACGTGGTGCACGGCCGCAAGCTGGGCCGGGCGCTGGGCGCCTCGCGGCCCGGGCGCAGCGACGGCTTTCGCACCCTGAACCTGCGCTTCAAGCACTGGAAGCCGGCCGCCAGCGGCATCTTCGCGGTGCGCGTGCAGGGCCTGGGCGAGCGGCCCCTGCCGGGCGTCGCCAACCTCGGCGTGCGGCCCTCGCTCGACGCCAACGACGTCAACGCCGGGCGCGTGCTGCTCGAGACGCACTGCCTCGAATGGCCGTCCCATCTGGGCGGCGAGGGGGCCTACGGTAAAATCGTCCGCGTGGAACTGCTGCACAAACTGCACGACGAATTGCGCTACACGAGCCTCGAAGCCCTGACCACGGGCATCGCGAAGGATCGCGAGGATGCGCGCGCGTTCTTCGCCTCCACGCACGCCGAGACGCACCGGCAGACCACCCGCGACCGAATTTAGAGCGGCACCGACGTGCTGCCGCCCTTCGACAGGCTCGGGGCGCCCGGCTTCCTCTTTTCGCGCCGACGCTTGCCGCTCGGGCCGAGCCTGTCGAATTTCACGCCCTCGCCCACCATGTCCGACACCGCCTCTTCCGCGAACCCTTCCGCCCCGCCTGCCGCGCCTCCTGTCCCCGCCGACTACCGCGCCACGCTGAACCTGCCCGACACCCCGTTCCCGATGCGGGGCGACATGGCCAAGCGCGAGCCGGGCTGGGTCAGGGCATGGAACGAGGAGGGCCTCTACCAGCGGCTGCGCGACGTGCGCCAAGGCGCCCCGAAATTCATCCTGCACGACGGCCCGCCCTACGCCAACGGGCAGATCCACATGGGCCACGCCGTCAACAAGATCCTGAAGGACATGATCGTCAAGGCGCGCCAGCTGGAAGGCTTCGACGCGCTCTACGTGCCGGGCTGGGATTGCCACGGCCTGCCGATCGAGAACGCGATCGAGAAAAAGTACGGCCGCAACCTGAGCCGCGACGACATGCAGGCCAAGAGCCGCGCCTTCGCGACCGAGCAGATCGCGCAGCAGATGGCCGACTTCCAGCGCCTGGGCGTGCTGGGCGAATGGACGCATCCGTACAAGACGATGGATTTCGCCAACGAGGCGGGCGAACTGCGCGCCTTCAAGCGCGTGATCGAGCGCGGCTTCGTCTACCGCGGGCTGAAGCCGGTCTACTGGTGCTTCGACTGCGGCTCCTCGCTCGCCGAGTTCGAAATCGAGTACGCCGACAAGAAGAGCCAGACGCTCGACGTCGCCTTCAGGGCGCACGAGCCGGCCAAGCTCGCCGCCGCCTTCGGCCTGCCCACGCTGGCCAAGGACGCCTTCGCCGTGATCTGGACCACCACCGCGTGGACCATTCCCGCCAACCAGGCGATCAACCTGAACCCCGCGCTGGACTACGCGCTGGTCGACACCGAGCGCGGCCTGCTGGTGCTGGCCGCCTCGCTGGTCGAGATGTGCCTCAACCGCTACGCGCTGGACGGCACGGTGCTGGCCACCGTCAAGGGCGAGCGGCTTGCCGGGCTCCAGTTCGAGCACCCGCTCTACGACGTGAAGGACGCGCACGGCAACCCGGGCTACCGGCGCCTGTCGCCGGTCTACCTGGCCGACTACGCCACCGCCGACGACGGCACCGGCCTGGTGCACTCGTCGCCGGCCTACGGCGTGGACGACTTCAACTCCTGCGTCGCGCACGGCCTGGCCTACGACGACATCCTCAACCCGGTGCAGGGCAACGGCAGCTACGCCGCCGACTTTCCGCTGTTCGGCGGGCTGAACATCT